>JASFSI010000069.1:0-7675 GCA_050114495.1 Lysobacterales bacterium
AAACCTGTTCGGCGCACTCGTTCCGCGAGAAGGCGTCAGGCAGGGGCCTTGGGCCCGGGTTTGTTGCGGCTATGGTTCATCGCCCGGGAGCGGCGACCCTGTCCGCGGGGCTTCGTTCGAACGGTTGGTTGCCTGGTTTGCAAGGCTTTTTTCGGCGGCCTGCTGAAGTTTATCGAGAGCGCCCCTCAGCAGCCGGGCTTCATCGAGTGAAAGGGCCGTGAGCAGTTCTCTTTCAAAGCGCCGGGCGCGTGGCACAATCGCGTCGAATACGGCCTGGCCGAGCGGCGCGGCGATAAACAGACGCTGGCGCCGGCGGTCCTCCCGGTCTGGCTTGCGTTTGATCAGTCGACGGACGAGCAGTGACTTGATGGCGCGATGTATCGCGACCTTGTCCATTGCCGTGCGCGCCGCTACGCGGCTGGCGGTGGAGCCGGGAAAACGCCCCAGCACGGCCAGCACTCGCCACTCGGTCGCGCTGATGCCGTGCTCATCGCGGTATTGCGACGCGATACCCTGGCTGATGGTATTGGCCAGTAAGGAAATCCGGTAGGGAAGGAAGTGCTCAAGGTCGAAGTCGTTTGTCGGCATGGTCGCGCTTCGTCAGTTGCAAATAGTTACAAATGTAACTAATATACCGGTCCACCGCAAGAATCAGGAGTGGGCGGCATGTCACGACACTGGATTTCATTTCCGCGCAGCGAGGGACTCGCTTCGCGACAGGCGCATTGCGACCTTCCCGAAGGCACCTGGGAGCGCGAACTCGGCCGCGAGGGTTTCTTCGGCCCGGCAACGCACATGTACCACCGGCGTCCGCCGACGGACTGGATCCGTTTCGAAGGCCCGTTGCGACCCCGGGCCTACGATACGGTCCGGCTGGACGGTTTCGGGCCGGGACCAATGGATGCAGCCGAATTGCTGGTCAACGCCCACGCGCGCATACGGACCTGGGAAACCGCGTCGTCGATGGACCACCTGTTCCGCAACGCCGACGGCGACGAATTGTTGTTCGTACACGAAGGAAGTGCGGAACTGTACTGTGATTACGGACGGATGGAGATTCGTGCAGGCGACTACGTGGTACTGCCGCGCAGCACCATGTGGCGCGTCGAGACCGGCTCAGTCCTGCGCCTGCTGATGATCGAGGCCACGGGTGGCGCCTACATGCTGCCGGACCGCGGCATGGTCGGCCCGCACGCCGTGTTCGATCCCGCGGTGCTGGACACGCCGGTCATCGACGAGGCATTCCTGGCCCAGCAGGATGGAAATGAGTGGGAAGTGCGGGTGAAGCACCGCGGCGCGGCCAGCCGCATCGTGTATCCCTTCAACCCGCTGGACGCGGTTGGCTGGAAGGGCGACCTGGCGCCGGTGCGCATCAACTGGCGCGATATCCGGCCGCTGCTCAGCGACCGCTATCACCTGCCGCCGTCGGCGCATACGACCTTTGTCGCCAACCGCTTCGTGGTCTGTACCTTCGCGCCCCGGCCGTTCGAAAGTGATCCCGGTGCATTGAAGGTGCCCTTCTTCCATAACAACGACGACTATGATGAAGTGATCTTTTACCACCGGGGCGAGTTTTTCAGCCGGGACAACATCCATCCCGGCATGCTGACCTGGCACCCGGCCGGGTTCACGCACGGGCCGCACCCGAAGGCATTGCAGAATGCCTTTGATCAGCCCAGGCAGGGCACCGACGAGGTGGCCGTCATGATCGACACGCGGGACCCGCTCGAAGCGCGTGATGCCGCGAACCAAATCGAATGGGACGGTTACGCCGACTCATGGAAAGCAGGAGAAGAATCGTGAAACTGGGATCATTGAAAGCCGGCGGGCGCGACGGAAGCCTCGTCGTCACCGACCGCGAACTGAATAACTACGTTGCCGTGCCCGAAATCGCGGCGACGCTGCGGGAAGCGCTCGAAGACTGGTCACGTACCGCCCCGCTCCTGAACGCCGTCTCGGAAGAACTGAATGCTGGCCGCCGGAACGATGCGGAGCGCCTGGATTTCACCGCGCTGGCCTCGCCCCTGCCGCGCGCCTGGGAGTTCGTCGACGGCAGCGCATACCTGCCGCACGTGGAGCGGGTGCGCAAGGCCCGCGGTGCAGAGGTTCCCGAGTCGTTTTACGAGGATCCCCTGATGTACCAGGCGACCTCGGCCGGTTTTCTCGGTCCCCGGGAAGACATCCCGGTGGTGAGCGAGGATTACGGCATCGATTTCGAGGCCGAGATCGTGGTGGTCACCGACGATGTGCCGATGGCTGTTTCCGAGCTGCAGGCCGAGGATCACATTCAGCTCGTGGGCCTCGTCAACGACGTCAGCCTGCGCAACCTGATTCCGGCGGAGCTGGCCAAGGGTTTTGGGTTCCTGCAGTCCAAGCCGCGTTCCGCGTTATCGCCGGTGTTCGTGACGCCCGATGAACTCGCGAACGACTGGCGCGACACCAAGCTGCACCTGCCGCTTCATTCCTGGCTGAACGGTGAGCGCTTCGGCGCGCCGGATGCCGGCGTGGACATGCAGTTCAACTTTGCGCAGCTGGTCGCGCATGCCGCCCGCACCCGGCCGCTATCCGCCGGAACCATCGTCGGTTCGGGCACCATCGCGAACCAGGACGAATCGGTCGGAGCATCCTGCCTGGCCGAGCGCCGCATGCTGGAAATCATCGCCGGCGGCAAGCCGAAAACACCGTTCATGCAGTTTGGCGACACGGTGCGCATCGACATGCTGGACGCCGCCGGACAGTCTATTTTCGGGGCGATCGAACAGCGTGTGGTGCCTTATGGCTGAGTCGCTGCAGCTCTACGACTACTGGAGGAGTTCCTCGGCCTACCGCGTACGCATCGCGCTGAACCTCAAGGGCCTTTCTTACCGGCAAATCCCGGTGCACCTGGTGCGGGACGGCGGACAGCAAAACCGGCAAGACTACCGGGAGCTGAACCCGCTGGGGCTGGTGCCGGTACTGGTGCACGGTGAGCACGTCATCGTCCAGTCCATGGCGATCTGTGAATACCTCGAAGAGCGGTTCGAGACGCTGCCGCTGCTGCCGACCGATACCGAGGGCCGGGCCCGGGTGCGCGGACTGGTGCAGACCGTGTGCGCCGAGATCCAGCCGCTGAACAACCTGTCGGTGATGCAGTACCTGAAAAGCGAGATGGGACTCGACAGCACGCACTACGGCGCCTGGTACGCGCACTGGATCGCGCGCGGGTTTCGCGCGATCGAAACCTGGCTGTCCAGTGACGCCAGCGGAGATTTCTGTCACGGAAACCAGCCCGGACTGGCCGATTGCTACCTGGTCCCGCAGGTTTACAACGCAGAGCGTTTCAAATGCGACATGGAACCCTACCCCAGGATTCGCGATATCGTCGCCCGCTGCCGTGCCCTCGAGGCCTTTTCCCGTGCGGCGCCCGAGGCCCAGCCGGACGCGGAGTGACACCGCGTAACGGTTCTTTCCGGTTCAGGCCCGGCCGGGGCTTAACTCGGTCGGCGGCATAGGTCATAATTGCAGATTGATTTCATCCAGGTTGACGACGAAATGCGATACCTTGTTCTGCCCCTGCTTCTCCTGCTGGCGTCCTGCGCGATGCCCAAACCGGCACCCGACGCGTTCAACGACGCCGAGAAAGCCATCCAGGCCGCGATCAATGCAGGCGCGGAGGAGCACTCCCCGGTCGAGCTCCGATTTGCGCGGGAAAAACTCGCCGAGGCGCACAAAGGTATCGAGTTCAAGCAATACGACAAGTCCGTCTACCTGATCGAGCAGTCGGAGATCAACTCCGAACTGGCAATAGAAAAAACCAAGACGGCCCTGATCCGCGCGCGGGTCAGCGAGCTGGCCCGGCAGAATGAAATCCTTCTCGAGGACTTCGAAGCGACTTACGGGGAGGGCGTGCAGTGAAAGCATTCATGACGTTTGCCCTGGTCGCCGGCCTGCTGATGCTGACCGCATGCACCTCGGCCCCGAAAAAGGACCTGGCGCTTGAACAGGTCCGTGCACAGCTCGATGAGCTGAAGGCTGACGAGGAACTCGCCGGTTATGCGCCGCTGGCGCTGGGCGAGGCCGAACGCGCCCTGCGCACGGTCGAGACCTGGACGGGCAGCAACACCTACCGCATTCACCTGATTTACATGGCCGATCGCCGCATCCAGGTCGCGCGCGCCATCGCCCAGCGCGAGCAACTCGAAGACGAATACATCCGCCTGAGCGAGGTGCGCAACGATATGCTGGTGCGCGCCAGCCAGCTGGAGGCCGAGCAGGCCCGCTTTGAGGCCGAGCAGGCCCGCATGATTTCCGAGGCGACGGCCGAGGATGCGCGGCGCGCACGCGAGGAAGCCGAATTGGCCGCGCGGCGCGAAGCGGAATCGCAGCAGAGTGCAGAGCAGGCCCAGGAAGAAGCCGCACAGGCTCGGGCACTGGCGGCGTCCAGTGTCACCGAGGCCGAACTGGCCCGGCGCGAGACCGAACTGGCCCTGGAACAGGCCAGCACCTTGCGGCGCCAATTGGAAAATCTGCAGCTTCGCCAGACTGAGAGCGGCGTGGTCGTGACGCTGGGTGACGTCCTGTTCCGTTCCGGCGAAACCCGCTTGCTCGACGATTCGATGGAAAGCCTCGTCGAAGTCGTCGACCTGCTGCAGAGCGAGCCGGACAAACTGATTCGCATCGAGGGTCATACCGACTCCACGGGCAACGCGGAGGCCAATCTGAGGATTTCCCAGCAGCGTGCGGACTCGGTTCTCGAAGCGCTGGTATCCCTGGGGGTCGACGCGAGCCGCATCACGGCGGCCGGCATGGGGCAGGACTTCCCGATCGCGAGCAACGAGACCGAGGAAGGGCGCGCACAGAACCGCCGCGTCGACGTCATTCTGCTGGACGACTGAAGCGCCGTGTCATTAATCCGGGCCGGGCGCTTCACGAGCCACGACGGCCCCTCGCAACGTCTGACCGCATTGCTTGCGGCCCCCTTTTTTTTGCGCTAGGGTTAGATTCAGTACGATGGTTTACGAAATTGAAAACGAGGTGCGCGGCTGATGGTTGTTCTGACCATGCCTGCCGCATACATCGATACGTATACCCCGCCCGTACATCTATCCAAGACAAAGAACCCGTTCAGCGAAGCTTTCGTGCCTGTTTATCGCCGCAGCGCTTCGCCAACCCCTAAATGCTTCGAATCGGAGGATTCCAATGTTTGAACACCACCAGGAACAAATGGAGCAACTGATGAAAGAGAACGAAGAGTTTCTTCGTATTTACAACCATCATCAGGAGCTTGATAAAAGAGTCACCGCCGCTGAAATCGGCACGGCTCCCATGGAAGACCTGGCGCTGAACCAACTCAAGAAAGAAAAACTGTGGGCAAAGGACAAGCTGGCCCGCATCATGGATGAGTACATGTCTTAGACCACGGAACAATTCAGCGTAAACGGCCGGGCCTGTCCCGGCCGTTTTTTTTCAGTGTTCAGGTGAAATTTACAATCCCGTCGATTTCAGTCAGCAGGCTGGCCCGGCAGATGTCGCCCTGCAGGTAGATGCACGGAATGTTTGCCGGCACCTCCGGTTCCAGGGTGCGGCGGACCAGTTCGAAGTCTTCCGCTTGCCGGACATAGACCTTGAGAATGCCTTCGCCATCAGCCAGCGCCTTGAATCCGCCCATCAGGCGGTGGCCTTCGCGCAACAGGCTCTGCACGTTGCGCAGTGACTCCCGCAACTGGTCCGCCACCTGGTTTTCATGGTGGGTTTCGTGACCGATGATGCTCGCCGTGCCCGAGATCAGGAACTGGCTGGAGCCGTTGCTGCGCAGGATCGTCGCGCGCGAAAACAGCGGGCTGCGCGGCCCGTATTGCCTGGGATAGCGCCATGCGCTGACCTGGCGCGGATTTTCCACATCGAGCCCGGGCAGCGCCCCGGACAGGAAGTACAGCTGCAGCGCGCGTTCATCCGGCGGTGTGCCGATGCCGGTCGCCGCGGGCAGCGGCGGACTTCCGCCCGGGTCGATCGGCACCGATTCCGCGCGCCCCAGGCAGAAGCGCCGGTAACGCTCCTGGTCCCCGTCGCCCTCGTTGATGCCCGGAATGTAGTTCCAGATTTTCAGCAGCCAGGGGTGCGGCGACTGCTGCAGGTAGGACTGCAGGATGTCGTAAGCCAGGCGGCTGCTTTCGCGGATGTCACCGGCTTTTTCCAGGTCCAGGGCTATGTGACCCATCGTCAGCACTTCGCCCTGGGCAAAGCGCAGGCTGTCCCAGCTGCCGGTTTTGATCGGCCCGCGGCTGCGCCAGACCTCGACGCGTGAAGGGCTGTCCAGTTGCTTCAGGGCGACCGGCACGTGCCGCGGGTCCTCGGAATCCAGCGGCGAACGCCCGAAATCGAACACCGCGAGCACGTCGTCGCGCTTATCGATCCAGTCCCGGAACGAGCCTTCCTCGTAAGCGGTCTGCAGGATGTTGCGGTCGTCCACGCTCAGGATTCCAGTTGCGGCAGGTTGCGAAAGTATTCCAGCGCCTCGGGATTGGCCAGCGTATCCGTATTCGCCACGCTCCTGCCGTGGATGACGTCACGAACGGCCAGTTCGACGATCTTTCCGCTGATCGTGCGCGGAATGTCGGCCACCTGGATGATCCTGGCGGGAACGTGGCGCGGTGTCGTGTTTTCGCGGATCGAAGTGCGAATCCGGTTTTCCAGCGCTGCGTCCAGCGCCAGCCCGTCACGCAGGCGGACGAACAGGACCACGCGCACGTCGTCCTCCCAGTCCTGCCCTACGCAGACGCTTTCGAGCACCTCATCGAGCGCTTCCACCTGGCGGTAAATTTCGGCCGTGCCGATACGAACGCCACCCGGGTTCAGCGTGGCGTCCGAGCGTCCTTCGATAACGAATCCGCCGTTCGCGGTGCGCCGTACGTGATCTCCATGCGCCCAGGTGCCGGGGAACTTTTCAAAATACGCGGCGTGGTACCGGCGGTCGCCCTCGTCACCCCAGAAACAGACCGGCACCGCCGGAAACGGGGCGGCGCAGCACAGCTCGCCGGACTCGTCGATAGCGGCTTCGCTGCCGTCCTCGCGCAGAACGCGCACGTCCATGCCCAGGCCGGGGCACTGCAGTTCGCCGCGGTTCACGGGCAGCAGGGGACAGCCGGTCAGGAAACAGGAGACGATGTCCGTGCCGCCGGCAATGGACGACAGCAGCAGGTTCTGCTTGATGTCGCGGTAAACGTAGTCAAAACTCGCGGGGGCCAGCGGTGAGCCGGTCGACAGCAGCGTGACCAGGCTGTTCAGTTGATGCGTCTCGCGCGGGATCACGCCGGCTTTTTCCCAGGCGGCGATCGCCTTGGCCCCGGTGCCCAGGACAGTGACCCGGTGCGTATCGACGAGGTCAAACAGTGCCGTGGGCGACGGGTGAAACGGGGAGCCTTCGTAGAGCACGACCGTCGCGCCCACGGCCAGCGCCGAGACCATCCAGTTCCACATCATCCAGCCGCAGGTGGTGAAGTAACACAGCCGGTCCTGCCGCCTGAGGTTGATGTGCAGCACGAGTTCCTTCAGATGCTGCAGCAGCGTTCCGCCGGCGCCGTGGGTAATGCACTTCGGCGCGCCCGTGGTGCCCGAGGAGTACAGGATGTAAACCGGGTGATCGAAAGGAAGCCGCTCGAACGGTACCTCGGCGGCGCCGTTGTCGGTAAACGTGTCG
>JASFSI010000070.1:0-7578 GCA_050114495.1 Lysobacterales bacterium
AGAAGCTCACCACGGAACGCGTATTGTCGATCGGGTGCAGCACGAGGCCCTGGCCGCTGGTGGCCGGGTCGTACCAGGCGCCGGTAATCGCGGCCATCCAGGGGGTCGGCTTGTGTGCGGCTTCGGAAATGCGGCGCAGGGCGCGACCGTGCACCGCGTCCTCACCGTAGAACCAGATATCCTCGCCGATAGGGACGAAGTGGTCGGCACGGGTGACGGGGTTGGCCTCGCCGGCCAGCAGCAGGCCCAGCTCGTCTTCGCTCCAGGCCCAGACCCGGGAATACTGATCGCCATTCGTTTCCTCCAGGTATGCACGGAGGAAATACGGGCTGGAACCGGCGAACTCGAACACCGAGCCGCTCTGATCGGTGGGAAAGTAATAGGGCACTTCCTTCGCGGATGTTTCACCCAGGCGGAACAGGCGGTTTTCCGCCATGACCAGGGCATCGTCGCCCAGCGCGGCCAATGAAACCCCTTCGGGATCACCGTTGGCATTGCCGAGGTCGTAGCTGCCGGCATTCTGGACGTCCAGCCGCAGGACCGACGTTGGGCTGGAAGTATCGTTTCGGGCCATGTACCAGGCGCCGGCGGATTTGAGCACCGGATCGTCCTGGTCCCAATCGGCAATCCAGGAGTCAACAGAGGGGATTTCCGTTACCGTACGACCCTCTGTTTTGAAGAACGCATGGGTCTGGTCGGATTTTTGTGCGACGAACAGCCAGCGGTCGTCGAGCATGAGGAAGTGGTCCGGGCCGGAATCCCCCGCACCGGGCATGATGTCCGCGAGCAGCGAGTAGTCGCTTCCATCGAACAAGCGGGGTTCTTCACCCTGCGCTTCGTCGCTGCCGACGAACAGCAGGGTCTTGAAGAACGATCCCGCCAGAACCGCCTTTTTGCCTTCATGCGGTGCAAAGGCAGGTTCCGACCGGTAGCCCTGTCCATCGGTTGAGAAAAAGTACGGCTCACCACTGGCGGATTCAACGGTGAAGTAAAGGCGGCCATTCATCTGGCCACGGCCGGTAACGACACCGCCCCGGGGCCAGTCTTCATCGTCCACTACCGTTTCCACGGAAATGCCGTCGGTGCGCCAGAACCCGTTGCTGCTGCTTGCTCCTTCGAAGTAGGACCAGCCATTGAACGGCGGTCCGGGCCACGCGGGGGCCGGCCGGTTTTTTCCGTATTTTTCCTTGCTGGGCGCCGTATTGATGTCGGCCAGCATGACGCGGTCGCCCGATTCATCGAAGCGGTACAGGCGGCAGCCGTTACCGGCCGTGTGCAGGTTGCCCAGCACGTGGCCGTTGATCTCGAATACGCCCCAGCAGTCCTCGGCCTCGGCCGAGTTGCCGGTAAACCTCGCCACGACCTCGGTTTGCTGGTCCCGTATGACCGGCTCGGGGACCTGGGCCTCTGCGATCAGCGCTTCCACGTTGACGCGCAGCTCGGGCAGCAGCGGGTAAAACGCATCGCCCGGGCAGGCCGTGACGGTGCAGCCGGTCGTTGACGGATTGCCGTCCCGGTGGCCCGAAATGGTGTCGAGATTCAGCTGCGTGCCTTCATGCCAGGTGACGGCTGCCGGACCCAGGCCTTCGCGCGAAGCCAGCCAGGCCAGCAGGTCTTCCAGGCGGTCCAGCGCTTCGCGGGTCGGTTCAACGTCGGTGAAATTGCCGAGCAGGGAAATGCCCTGGGTGCCGCCGTTCTGACAGGAAAAATGGGCGCCCTGCACGTTGTCGCCACCGGCCCGGCCCACGTAGATGCTGCCTTCCGGATCGACCAGGAAATTGTAGCCGATGTCCGCCCAGCCACGGGTCTGCACGTGGTAGGACCAGATGGCGCGGACCTCGGCGGCCCAGTCCCGGGCCTCGTTCGAGGTCGCCGTATGGTGCACGATCAGGTGCGTAACATCCGTGTAGGTCGGGTTCGGGTTACTCACAGAAATTTCGCCGTCCGGGCAGCCCCAATCCGTTCGGCTCAGCATGGCCGGCCGGTCGGTCACGACGGACTCGGGGCCCGGCGCCGGGGCCGGCGTTGCGCCGGCGTGGATGAACGAGAAGACCAGTGATTCCAGCCTGGGAGACGTTGAATCAGCCTCGGTCCGGGCCAGCCCCGCGGAGTACTGCAGGTATCGATAGCCTTTGAAAACGCTGATCAAGCGGCTGTAGCGCGTGTTCGTCTCGTGGTCCGTCATGTGCTCGTCCGCCACGACGTCGATCCAGTCCGACCAGGTGACGCCGTCCAGCGAGGTCCGGGCCGCCAACCCCAGCGCTCCCTCACCGGACCAGGCGATACCCAGGTGCGTCGCCAACTGCGGCGCCTCGACGGCGGCAGAGGCAGCAAGGCCGTCTCGCGCGCCTGTTTCCAGTACCAGTGCCCCGGCGTCGATGGAAACATTCCGGGTCAATACGAAAGCCGCCGGGGTATCCAGGTCAGCGGCATGGGACTGGTTGCTCGTAACGGCCGCTGCAAGCCCCTCTGCAGCCGGAACGGCGAGCAGCAGCAACAGCAGGAGCAGGGCGGCAGGGAGCGTGCCGGCGGGTTTGAAGTGAACGCGCATTTCAGGGAATACGGTCATCGGTCACCCGGGTAGTCCGGCGCTTGTGCAGAACCCGGCCGAGGCCCACCAGGCTGATCATCAACCAGGTAATCTCGATGATGAAAGCGGACAGGTTGAAATCGAACCAGAGCGAATAGAGCACCAGCAACGCGCCGGTTCCATTGGCGACGAGGTAGCGGATGCCGGTTGCCGAAGCACGCCCGATCTGCACCAGCAGGTAGGAAACCAGGATCAGGGCTACGCCGAGATTCCCCAACAAATCATGCAGTTGGTAGCTCATGGCTGGGTATCGTTCGAAGAGTCCGCGACCGCCAGGTCTGGAATCAGTCGCCGGTTTTTTCCATTCGGCCCACCGCGCAGCTCACGAAGGACTTGGCCTTCGCCGTGGCTGACCTGATGCCCTCGACCGACCCGGTTTCCGGGTAGCCCAGCGAAGCGAGGCGTTCGATCACGTTTTGACGCGTATTCCCGTCGCCATCGACGGTCACCCGCCCGGACTCGACATCCACCGTCACGGAGTCGATGCCGTCCAGCTTTTCCAGGCGGGTCCGGATCGTATTGGCGCAGCCGCCGCACTTGATGTTTTCTACCGAGACGTCGTAACTCATGGGCTTCCTCCGCTTACCTGCCTGTGCCGGGATGCAGTTCTGGCACGTGCTTCATCTTAAGTATATCCGGCATTCGCGCGCTGTCTTCAAGGCCGGCGGTCCCGGCAGCATGGTCGTTTCAGGCAGCCTGGAGAGTGGCCAGTCGACCCGTGGGCACCCCGTAGCGGCCCGGGTAGCTGTACTTGGCCCAGACCAGGTACGAAGCCATGAAGAGGTTCACCGCGTAGTTGAAATAAAGCGGAAAATGCGTTGTCCCCGATCGCCAGTCACTGGCCAGGATGTAGATAAAGGTCAGCAGCTCGCCAATAAGCCACAGCCAGAGAAACAGCTCGCTCAGGTCGTGTGCGCTCTTGCTGCGGAACGTCTTGACGACCTGTGGCAGGCCGCAAATGGCAAAGATGATATTGCCGGTCCAACCAATCGTTTCGATCAACATCTCCGTCACTCTTTTCAGTCCTTTTGCCCCGGGGTTTTCCCGGGTCCGAAAAAGCGCGAATTTTACTCCAATCAGCGGTTGATGGAAGCGGTTTTGGCGAGACCGCCGAGTGTCAAATCCCTAGGGCCGGTCGGCGTCAAGCGACAGCAGAGAAGCCTTGCGTACCGCCTCGAATTCATCGCCCGGGTACCACGCGGGTGCCTGTTCGGCATTGGCCACGTCCAGCACCACGCGGAACGCAAGGCGGGCGTCCTCGGCCAGCCCTTCGAGGTTCCAGCTCTCTTCGACCTCGTCTCCGGGCGTGTGGTACTTGTACCGGATCCAGTCGGCGTATTGCCTCTCGCCCCAGCCGGGCTCGCGGCCGATGAAATCGACACCCGATTTGAACCAGGTGGCCGGCACGCCCGCCCGAGCGAAGGCGATCTGGTCGGAGCGGTAGAACCAGCCCGCTTTAACGTCCTGTTCGCCGCGAATGCTGCGGCCCTGTTTCGCGGCGGCCTCGGTGATCCGGTCATCGAGTTCGGACTTGCCCAAGCCGTAAACGATGACATCCCGGGTGCGGCCCCAGACATTGCCCAGTTCGAAGTTGATATTGGCCGCGATCCGGCCCGGATGCACCACCCCGCTGCGGACAAAGTAGCTGGAGCCGAGTATTCCCTGTTCCTCGACGGCCGGGTAAAGAACCAGGATGCTGCGTCGGGGACGTTCCGGTAGCGATGCGATTGCGCCGGCCACGGCCAGGGTCTGCGCAATGGCCACGCCGTTGTCGAGCGCGCCGTTGTAGATCCTGTCCCCGCTTTCATCCGGTTCGCCCACGCCGAAATGATCGTGGTGCGCCGAAAGCACGACGAATTCCTTTTTCAGTCCGGCATCACGGCCTTCCAGCACGCCGGCCACGTTGGCCGTTTCCGTGCGGTTGACAGCAACCGCCAGGTCGATGGACGTGGTCACATCCAGGGCCACCGGTTGAAAGTCGGGTGAACGCGCGGCCTCGATCAGCGTGTCCAGGTCGTGTCCGCCGAGTGCGGCCAGCGCTCTTGATGAATCCTCGGAGAGCCAGCCGTTGAAGCGGGTACGCGGTTCGTCACCGGCCGTCAGTTCGAACTGTTCGCCGATGTTGGACGCGCGTACGACCTGCCAGGGATAGCCCGCGGATTCGCTGGTGTGAATGATCAGTGCGCCGGCAGCGCCCTGGCGCGCGGCACTGGCGTACTTGTAGTCCCAGCGGCCATAGGAGAGCTTGCGTTTTCCGCCAAACAGCGCCGGGTCCCAGTCCGGGTCGTCGTTCAGCATCAGCAGCACCTTTCCTTCCAGATCCTGTCCCTTGAAGTCGTCCCAGTTTTCTTCGGGCGCCTGGATGCCGTAGCCGACGAAGACCACTTCGGTTTGCGGCACGGTGATGCGTTCCTGCTGCAGGCCCGCCATGACCACGTATTCGTCCGCGAAGCGGAAAGCGGCCTCGGCCCCGTCCGGCCCGGTGAACACCCATTGCTCCGGCGCCCGCGCGGTCAGGCCGATGATTTCAACCGCTTGCTCGTAAGAACCGTTTTCGAACAGAGGCTCGTAACCCAGCTCCGCCAGTCGTCCGGCCAGCCATTTGCGCGCCGCGCGATCGCCTTCGCTGCCCGGCCCGCGGCCCTCGAATTCATCCGCGGCGACCTGGCTGACGTCCGCCAACAGGTCAGCAGCCCGGATCCGTTCTTCCGCCGCGGCCACGCCATGATCCACGGCCGGTTCGAGGCCCCTAACCTGGCTTGCTTCCGGGGCTGGCGCCGAGCGGTCACAGGCGGCGAGGAAAACGGCGAGAACCAAAAGGGTGAAATGACGCATGGGAAGCTCCTGGGATACCGAAACAATGGTTGTGATGCAACAGACGAATGTTAACGCCATTCGGCGGTTGGATCTTGTCCAAAAACCGGTCGAAGCGCTACTTCCGCTACCGCCCGCCCAGCGGGATATTCAGCCGGACAACAGCGTGACCAGGCCGAGGCTGAATTTGCTGTCAATGCCCAGGAGCAGCGTGATCGCGACGGCAACCGGCGCCACGTAGCGGCAGAAGAAGTGCCAGAAAGCAAACAGTGTGTTGTTCGTGTTTCTGAGTTCCTCGCGCATGATCGCCCGCGGCACTGCCCAGCCTACGAAGGTTGCAATCAGAAAACCGCCCAGCGTGAGCAAGACGCCGCCGCTGAGAAAATCGAGCCATCCGCCGAGGCCGGAAACGACTATGGCCGCGATACCGACAAGCCACACCACGGCGCCCAGGATCACCGCCGCGGCAACACGGCTCAATCCGAACTGCTCGAACCCGATCGCGGTGGCGGTGATCAGCAGCGATATGGAAGATGTCAGGGCCGCGATAAATGCGAGAAAGAAAAACAGTCCGCCGATGAAGGTGCCGCCCGGCATGCCCGAGAACACGGCCGGCAGCGCATCGAAAATCAGCCCCGAGCCTGCCGCCGGGTCGAGGTTGAAGGCAAAAATGATCGGAAAAATCATCAGCCCGGCGACGATGGCGACAAGCGTGTCGGCCGCGGCAATAATCGCGGCGTTATTGCCGATATTCACATCCCGGGACAGAAAGGAACCGTAGGTGATCATGATGGCTCCGCCCACGCCGACGGAAAAGAAGGCCTGGCCCATGGCGGCCAGAACGACGATGGGCGTTATCGCCGAGAAATCCGGCGCAAACAGGTAGGACAGGGCCTGTGCCGCATCGCCCGTAACCATCGCGTAGATGGACAGGGCGGCAAGCATCAGGAAAAACAGGGGCATCAGCGTGGTCACCACGCGTTCGATTCCGCCGTGCAATCCCAGCGAGACAACGATGACGGTAATCAGCATGAACACGGTATGCCAGGCGACGGCGTGGGCCGAACCGGAGTACAGGGACAGCGCCTGCCCTGCAAGGTGGCTGGAGAACTCGCCGCCAAACGACATGAAGGAATAGGCCAGCACCTGGCCCGCGATCACGCTGTAGGTGGTCAGCACGATCAGCGCGGCGAGCGCGCCGATCCAGCCCGCGATCGACCAGTTCGGAGACCGTTTGCTGTCGATGGCCAGTTGCCTGATCGAGCCGACAGCCGACAGCCCCTGGTGACGCCCGACCGCAAATTCCGCCATCAGGATCGGGTAAGCGACGAGCGCCACGCAGACCAGGTAAACGAAAACGAAAGCTGCGCCGCCGTTCTGGCCGGTCTGGAACGGAAACCGCCAGAGGTTGCCCAGCCCCACGGCCGATCCGATGGCCGCCATCAGGAAGGCGAAGCGGGAAGTCCATTGCGGGGTAGCTGTCACCATAGAAGCGCTCTCCTTATTCGTTTTTTTCGAGTTTCGGCCCTGCTCAAGGCTGAAACGGTTGATTAGCCGCGCAGGATAAACCATCTCGAACAGGGAGATAAGGGATCGCGGCTTAAGGCGTCTCTTTCGCTTCCTCCTGTTTTTCGGCTGGCGCCTCGAAGCGTGTACGTCTTAATCCGCAGATTTTGCCGGAAACCATCTTCGAAGAAGCCGCCCGCCGAGGCGGCGCACGACCCATTCCCCGATTAAAGGTGAAAAGAAAATTCGCGGTGACGCAAAGAAGGCCCGGATCGCCAGCCCAGCCGCGGCGAAAGGGTTGCCGTGGCTCATCGTTTCCTCGGCACGATCCACCAACCGACCGGCTCGGCCCTTTTTGCGCAGTCGAGAACGGGACTCAAGAGGCAGGTCCCGAATAATCCTTTCGCAAACTTGTTCCCGAATGTCCATGATGTTTGCCGGGCGGTTTTGGGCAGAGTGATAGCGGTAGCTCATGACGGTTTCCGGGATCAGCACCACCGGCCCCCTGCACGCTGCCCGCATCCACAGAAGCCGGTCTTCACAGGGAATCAGTGCCTCGTCCTCGTAGCCGCCAAACGATCGAACAATTTCTGTCCGGTAAAGGTTCTGACCGGAAACGGCTGACCAGCCGAAAACCAGTTCTTCGAGCACATCACGTTTGAGCATGC
>JASFSI010000071.1:0-7531 GCA_050114495.1 Lysobacterales bacterium
GGATGGTGAAGAGGGCGACGGCGGAGAGTATGAGCACCTGGTGTACAGCGACGGCCTGGCCGCGGTTTCTGTGTATATCGAGGACCCTGCCAGCAACGCCGATCGCCCGGAACGCCTGGAGCGGCACGGAACCACCCATGCATTGACGAAATCCACAGGTGGCCGGATCGTCACCGTGGTCGGGGACGTTCCCGCTGCGACCGTGCTCATGATCGGAAAGTCGGTGGAGCCGGCAACGGTGCGATAAGTCAACGTGCGGACACGGTCTTGATCGAGCAGCAGGGCAGGGTCGTCAATGTATGCGAAGGTTCCGTTCGCGTGCGGATCGGCGCTTCCAGCGGCTGCAGCGCCTGTGACCGGGGCCAAGGCTGCGGCGCCGGGCTATTCGGCCGTTTGCTGCGGCGCAGGCCGGTGGAACTGGACCTGGAAAACACGATCGCTGCCGCTGCCGGGCAGCCTGTCGTGGTCGGACTGCCGGAGTCGCTGTTCCTGTCCCTGGTCGTTCGCCTGTATCTTTACCCGCTGCTCGGAGGCTTGGCCGGGGCCGTTCTCGGTCATTGGCTGGCCTTGATTCAGGGCGCCGGTGACGCCACCTCCGACTTGTCGACCCTCACGGGCGCCCTGCTGGCTGGTGCGCTGGTCCTGTGGCTCGTCCGTCGGCGCGGGCCGGAATTTTTTGACCGCGATGCGGTCCATTTGCTGCGAATTGCAAAAAACGAGGTTGCCAAGCAATGAAAACACGTACTTCCGAGAATAATCGAATCATTTTCCTGGTACTCGTGATGTTCCTGGTCGCGTTTGCCGTGCCGGCACAGGCCCGGGTCACCGGTTTGCCGGATTTCACCAGCCTGGTTGAAGAGGCAGGCCCCGCCGTTGTGAATATTCGGGTCACCCAGTTCGGCGATGACCCGCTGGATGACGAGTCCAGCGCCCGGAATCCGCACGACATGGACCAGATGCCCGACATCCTGAGACGCTTCTTTGGTGTTCCCGGCATGCCGGAAGGCAACCAGCCGCCGCGCCGCGGCGCCGGCTCCGGATTCGTCATCGAGTCGGACGGCTACATCGTGACCAACCACCACGTCATTGAAGATGCGGACGAGATCATCGTGCGCATGGCCGACCGCCACGAATACAAAGCGGAACTGGTGGGGTCGGACCCGCTCAGCGACGTGGCGCTGCTCAAGATCGACGCCAAGAACCTGCCGACGCTCGAGTTTGGCGACAGTGAAGCGCTGAGGCCGGGTGAATGGGTGGTCGCCATCGGTTCGCCGTTCAATTTCGACCAGTCGGTAACGGCCGGCATCGTCAGCGCCAAGGGGCGAAGCAATGCCCAGCAGCAGTACGTTCCGTTCATCCAGACGGACGTGGCCATCAACCGCGGTAATTCGGGCGGTCCGCTGCTGAACCTCGACGGCAAGGTCGTCGGTGTCAACTCCTGGATCCTGAGTTCCGGTGGCGGTTTTATCGGCCTGTCGTTCTCGATTCCGATCGATACGGTTCGCAACACGGTCAAACAGTTGCGGGAACACGGCAAGGTTTCCCGCGGACTGCTCGGCGTCCAGATCACGGGCGTGACCCGGGAGATGGCTGAGGCCATGGGCCTCAAAAAGCCGGTCGGTGCCCTGGTCGATGCGGTCAACCCGGGCAGCGCGGCTGAAAAAGCCGGGATCAAGCCGGGCGATATCATCCTGGAATTCGACGGCGAGAAAATCGACTCGTCCAACGACCTGCCGCCGCTGGTCGGTTCCAATCCGCCCGGTACCGAAGCGGACCTGGTGGTCAGCCGCAACGGCAAGGAAAAGACCTTCGAGGTCGTTCTCGACGCGCTCGAGTCGGACGAGGAGGGCAACGTTACGGCATCAACGCAGTCCGGAGCGGAAAGCAACGAACTCGGTCTGCGGGTCGAACCGATCAGCGAGGATCGCCGGCGGCAGTTGGGTGATCCCGAGGGCGGGGTGCTGATCTCGGCAATCGAAGACAGCGCGGCCTACCGTGCCGGACTGCGTCCGGGGGACGTGATCCTGGCCGTCAACAACCAGCCGGTCGAGGATATCGATTCGTTCAAGGAAATTACGGCCGACCTGGAACCCGGCAAGGCGGTTGCGTTGCGCGTCATGCGCGAGGGTGTTTCACGCTTCATCGCGTATACGCCCAATGCTGATGATTAGGATATAATCAATTGTTTGGCAGGCGGCCATGCGTTCGTCACGAGCGCATGGCCGTTTGATTTGTGAACGAGGCCTAAGGCAGCTCCGTAAAACAATGGACCAGCAGCACATCAGGAATTTTTCGATCATCGCGCACGTGGACCACGGCAAGTCCACGCTGGCGGATCGGTTTATCCAGAACTGCGGAGCGCTGACGGAACGGGAAATGTCCGAGCAGGTGCTCGACTCCATGGAACTCGAGCGCGAGCGCGGGATCACGATCAAGGCGCAAAGCGTCACGCTCGACTACACGGCCCGCGACGGGCAGGTTTACCGCCTCAATTTCATCGACACGCCCGGGCACGTCGATTTCTCCTACGAAGTGTCCCGTTCCCTGGCCGCCTGCGAAGGCGCCTTGCTGGTGGTTGATGCCGCACAGGGTGTCGAGGCACAGAGTGTCGCCAATTGCTACACGGCCGTGGAACTCGGCCTTGAAGTCATTCCCGTGCTCAACAAGATCGACCTGCCGTCGGCCGATCCGGACCGCGTCAAGCAGGAAATCGAAGATATCATCGGTATCGAAGCGACGGATGCCATTTGCACCAGTGCAAAGACGGGCGTGGGTATCGAGGATGTGCTCGAGGCGCTGGTCAAATCCGTACCCCGCCCGACCGGCGACCCGGACGCCCCGTTCAAGGCGTTGATCATCGATTCCTGGTTCGACAACTACCTCGGTATCGTCTCCCTGGTTCGCGTCGTGGACGGATCGGTGGGAAAAGGGGAAAAAATCAAGCTGATGTCCTCCGGCAACGTGCACCAGGTCGAGCAGGTCGGCGTGTTCACGCCGAAACGTCTGGTGCGTGACCGCCTTTCGGCCGGCGAGGTCGGATTTTTCGTGGCCGGCATCAAGAATGTTCACGGGGCGCCGGTCGGAGATACCATCACGCTTGCGCGGGACGGTGCCTCCGCACCACTGCCCGGTTTCGCAACCCTGCAACCGCGCGTCTTTGCTGGTCTCTTTCCCTCTGACGCGGACGATTACCCCGACCTGCGTGAGGCGCTGGACCGGCTGCAGCTGAACGATGCTGCGCTGCAGTTCGAACCCGAGACCTCCGAAGCGCTCGGTTTCGGTTTTCGCTGCGGTTTTCTCGGGCTGCTGCACATGGACATCGTGCAGGAGCGCCTGGAGCGGGAATACGACGTCGACCTGGTGACGACTTCGCCGACCGTGATCTACGAGATCGAGCAGTCCGACGGCGAGGTCATGCTGCTGGAAAACCCCGCAAAGCTGCCCGACACGAACAAGCTCAATGAGGTTCGCGAGCCCATCATCGAGGCGAATATCCTGGTACCCCAGGACTACGTCGGCGCGGTGATTGGCCTGTGCGAGGAAAAACGCGGCGTGCAGCGCGGCCTGCAATACCTGGGCGCCCAGGTGAACATCAAGTACGAACTGCCCCTGTCGGAGGTCGTGCTCGACTTTTTCGACCGGCTCAAGTCGGTCAGCCGCGGTTACGCCTCCTTCGATTACCATTTCCTGCGCTACCAGGCCGGCCCTTTCGTGCGCGTCGACGTGTTGATCAACGGCGAGCGCGTGGACGCGCTGTCCCTGATCGTGCACCGGGAGCAGGCGCAGCGGCGAGGGCGTGAACTCGCGGTCAAGATGAAAGAACTGATCCCGCGCCAGATGTTCGATATCGCCATTCAGTCGGCGATCGGATCACAGGTGATCGCGCGGACGACGGTCAAGGCGCTGCGCAAGAACGTCACGGCCAAGTGCTACGGCGGCGATGTGACGCGCAAGCGCAAACTGCTGGAAAAGCAGAAAGCCGGCAAGAAACGAATGAAGCAGGTCGGTCGCGTGGAAATCCCACAGGAAGCGTTCCTGGCCGTGCTTCAACCTGACAACAAGAGGTAGACTGCAGCGATGAAACCCGACTTTTCGCTTTTGCTGGTTCTGCTGACGGGGATCTCCGGTGTGGTCTGGCTGGTCGACTCCCTGTTCTTCAAGCGCCGGCGGATGGACCGCGCCGTACAGCAGAAAATAGAGCGCCCGCGGGAGCCGGTACTGATCGAGTATTCGCGCTCGCTGTTTCCGATTCTGCTGCTGGTGCTTGTGTTTCGGTCGTTCGCGTTCGAACCCTTCAAAATTCCGTCCGGCTCGATGATCCCGACCCTGCTGATCGGCGACTTCATCCTCGTCAACAAGTACACTTACGGCCTGCGCCTGCCGGTGACCAATACCAAATTTCTCGATGTCGGTGAACCCGAGCGCGGTGATGTCGTGGTGTTCCGCTACCCTGTGGATCCCCGCGTGAACTTCATCAAGCGCCTGGTCGGGCTTCCCGGTGACACCATCACCTACCGGGACAAGAAACTCTTCATCAACGGCGAGGCTGTTCCGACCGAGGAGAAGGGCTTTTTTACCAGCAAGCAGGTCAAGTGCACGACGCCCGCCGGTGACGCGCTGATGCTGGAAGAAACCGTTGGTGATGTAACCCACCGTCTGCTTCACCACACCCGCACACGGGGTCGTGACGGCCGCTGGGTGGTTCCGGAAGGTCACTATTTCGTCATGGGCGATAACCGTGACCGCAGCAACGACAGCCGCGAGTGGGGCTTCGTTCCCGAGGATCACCTGATGGGCCGCGCGGTGGGTATCTGGCTGAATTTCGACTACACCAAGGGCTGCGGCGACCTGTCGCGCATCGGTAACGGCATCGAATAACGGCGTATCGAAGGAAATTTATTACTGGTGGCCTAAAGCGCTATAGTATGCGTGGGTCACATGAACGGTTGGCGCCATGTTCGAGCGCTGCAGGCACCGGTCGGACCCTGGCAGAAACCACAGACAAGGATGAAGGTGACTGGAATGATCAAACGTAAACAAAGCGGCCTGACGCTGGGCGGCATGCTGATCACGCTCGTAGTCGTGCTGTTTTTCGCATACGCCGGCATGCGTGTCGTACCGATGTATCTCGAATACCACGCGCTGACCCAGGCCCTGTCGCAGCTGGAAAACGATCCGGGCGCGAAAAACATGACAGCGGCGAAAATCAAAAACAGCATCACCAATGCCCTGTGGGCCAGTTACGCCAGCGACAACATCAAGAAAGAAAACATCCGCATTAGCAAGAAGTCCAACGGTGTCAACGTCACGGTAAAATACGAGGTGCGCAAGCCGTTCATGGGCAATATCGATATCGTCGGAGTTTTTGAAAAAACCGCGGTGCTGAAGTAGGGTGCCTTGAAAGATTCTGTCGCAGGAATCCGCTACCGCTTCCGCGACGGCAGGCTCCTGGAAGAGGCCCTGACGCACCGAAGCGTCGGTTCCGTCAATAACGAACGGCTGGAATTCCTCGGTGACAGCGTGCTCGACGCCGTCGTTTCCGCCGCCCTCTACGAACGCTTCCCCAAGTCCAACGAAGGTGACCTCACGCGCAAGCGGGCGCGCCTCGTTCGGCGCTCCACGCTGGCCAGGCTGGCCGGTTCGCTGGACCTGGGGCGCGCGGTGCGCATGGACTCCGGTGTCATGAAGTCCGGTGGTTTTCGCAACGAATCGATTCTCGCCGATGCCTTCGAAGCCGTGCTGGGCGCGATTTACCTCGATGGCGGCTATGCGGCCTGCAGCGAGGTCATACTCGAGCATTTCATGCCGCTGATCGACGATTTGCCGGCAGCGGATGACCTCAAGGATCCCAAGACCCGCCTGCAGGAAGCAATGCAGGCCGAAGACCGCCCCCTGCCGGTCTATGACCTCGTGTCCGAGCAGGGCCCCCCGCACGACAAGACCTTTCATGTGTCCTGTGAACTCGAGGATGGAACACGCAGCGAGGCCGAGGGCAGCAGCCGCTCCGCCGCCGAGCAGGCGGCCGCCGCGCGGGTGCTGGAATCCCTGGAGGGTGTGAATCGATGAACGAGACCAGCGCTGAAGACTATCGCTGCGGTTACGTGGCGCTGGTCGGGCGGCCGAACGTCGGCAAGTCCACCCTGATGAACCGCATTCTCGGTCAGAAACTGAGCATCGTCACGGCCAAGCCGCAGACGACCCGGCAGCAGATCGCAGGCATCAAGACCACCGCTCGCGGACAGGTCATCTATGTCGATACGCCGGGTATCCACCTGGCGGCGAAAAAAGCACTCAACCGTTACATGAACCGGATCGCCCGCGCGGCAGTCCACGACGTCGACCTGGTGCTCTTCCTGATCGAGGCGGGGCGCTGGACCCGGCAGGACGAGAACGTGGCCCGCACTTTGGCGCAAGTCAACGTGCCGGTGGTGCTCGTGGTCAACAAGATCGACCTGGTTCCGGACAAGCGCGAATTGCTCACTTTCCTTGACAGGCAGGTCAAAAGCGGGCGCTTCGAAGAAGTGCTGCTGATCGCCGCCCGGGCCGGCGACGGTGTCGGGGATCTCGAAAACCGGGTGCTCGAGCGCCTGCCGTTCTCCAGGCCGTTCTTCGACGAAGACCAGTTCACCGACCGCAGCGAACGGTTCCTGGCAGCGGAGCTGATCCGCGAACAGCTGATGCTGCGCCTGCACCAGGAATTGCCTTACTCGCTGACGGTGGAAATCGAGGAATTCCGGCGCGAAAAAGGACTGCTTCGCATCGGCGCGATCGTTTGGGTGGAACGGGACAGCCAGAAACAGATCGTCATCGGCAAAGGCGGTGACGTGCTGAAGCAGGTCGGCACCCGCTCGCGGCGCGCACTGGAGGAAATGTTCGAAGAAAAAATCTTCGTGCGCATGTGGGTGAAAGTCAGCAAGGACTGGTCGGACAACGAACGGGCGCTGAAGCAGTTCGGCTTCGAGGATTGACCGCTGTTTCGCTGCGCCTGAGCGCGGGCTGAGTATAATCTGGCGGTGCGTTACCAACTCGAACCTTCCTACATCCTGCACGCGCGGCAGTTTCGTGAGTCGAGCCTCATTCTCGAAACCCTGACACGCGAGCAGGGGCGGGTTGCACTGGTGGCGCGCGGTGCGCGCGGCGCCCGCTCCCGCTGGAAAAGCATGCTGCAGCCGTTCCGTCCGCTGCTCCTCAGTTGGAGCCAGAAAGGCGAAATGGGAACGCTGACCGGCGCCGACCAGGTCGCCGCTCCGCCGCCGCTGTCTGCCGAACCGCTGTTCTGTGGCATCTACGCGAACGAACTGCTGATGCGCTTCCTGCAGCGGTCGGACCCGCACCCCGGGCTGTTCGACCGCTACCGCGAACTGCTGGCGGCGCTGGCCGGTGATGGCTCGCCGCAGCCGCCGCTGCGGATGTTTGAAGTGCAGTTGCTGGAGGCGGCGGGTTTCGGGCTGCGGCTGGATCGCGTGCATTCGACGCTGGAAGCGGTCGAGGCCGGTTCGTTTTACCGCTTCCTTCCCGAAAGCGGTCCGGT
>JASFSI010000072.1:0-7494 GCA_050114495.1 Lysobacterales bacterium
TGCGTCCGTTGTTCCGGATCGCAAAGACAGCGTTTTGCTTTTCCCAGTCAACTTCTTCCAGTTCGTGATCGAAGTGAACGCGGATGCTATCGGTTTTTTCGGCTTCGTACAGCAGGCACAGCTGCAGACTTTCACGACGGACGCTGTGCAGCGTCTCGTATTCACGGTAGCCGTATGGCTGCAGCGTGAGCCGCCCGCTGCGGTCGTGAATCATGCGTCCGCGCATGGGTGTCGACAAGCGTTCGACCTGCTCCAGGAGTCCGGCCTCGTCGAGGGCATGGCGTGCACGCTCGCCGAGCGCCAGGTTGCTGAGCAACTCGATCGAGCGCTCGCCGCTGTGCGGGTGCGGGTGCTGCTCGAACAGGTCGATTTCGTAACCGCGGCGTGCCAGCAGGATGGCCAGCATGGTGCCGGCCATTCCGGCGCCGACGATCGTGACATTTTTCGTATTATTCGGCATTCGTGTTTCCAGGCCCCAAAACGAATGGTGGGTATGACGTGCGGATAATTTAAATATAGAACATTCCGCGAAGAAGGGTGGATGCGATACCGGCTATACTTGGCCCCGTTTGAAAAACACGGCTATTCCTTTGAAACGCAGCGACTTTAATTTTGACCTGCCGCGCGAATTAATCGCGCAGCAGCCGCTCGAGCGGCGCTCGGCCAGCCGCCTGCTGCATTTGCCCAGGGATTCGGGTGCGGCAAACGATCGGCTGTTCGCCGACCTGCCGGGACTGCTCAACGAGGGTGACCTGCTGGTCTTCAACAACACGCGGGTCATTCCGGCGCGGCTGTTTGGCCGCAAGCAAACGGGCGGCCGCGTCGAGGTCATGATCGAACGCCTGCTCAGCGAGAACGAGTGCCTGGCCCAGTTGCGGGTCAGTAAACCGCTGCGTAGCGGTGGAAAAATCCTGCTGGAGGACGGCAGCTGCCTGCAGGTCACCGGCCGCGAAGACGCGTTTTTTACCCTGCGTTGCGAAGCGCGCGGCTTCAGCGAGGTGCTGGAGGCGTTCGGGCATATGCCGCTGCCGCCCTACATCGAGCGCGAGGACACCGAGGCAGACCGCGAGCGTTACCAGACGGTCTACGCCCGCGTACCCGGCGCCGTTGCAGCGCCGACGGCCGGCCTGCATTTCGATGCGGCGACACTCGAGGCCATCGAAGCGCGGGGCGTGGAAAGGGCGGAGGTCACGCTGCACGTCGGCGCCGGCACGTTTCAGCCCGTGCGCGCCGAGCACATCGAAGACCATCGAATGCACGCCGAGTACCTGGAAGTCAGCGCAGCGGTTTGCGAAGCCGTTCACCGGGCTCGCGAGCGGGGCGGTCGTGTCATCGCGGTTGGAACGACCGCGGTCCGCAGCCTTGAAACGGCGGCGAGTGATGGCAAGCTCGCACCGTACCGCGGCGACAGCCGCATCTTCATTTACCCGGGTTTTGAATTCCGGGCCATCGACGGATTGATTACGAATTTCCACCTGCCCGAGTCCACCCTGCTGATGCTGGTCTCGGCCCTGGCGGGCCGGCAACGCGTACTCGATGCTTATGCGCACGCCGTCAAGGAGCGCTACCGTTTCTTCAGCTATGGCGACGCGATGCTGGTGCTCTAGGCCCGCTGAGGTGAAAAACCGGGCTCAAAGCAGCTGCGGCTACTCCGACCGCATGTCAATGTGGGATAATCGGCAACCATGTCAAATCTGATCGAACAGGTCCACTCGAGGGAGTGGTTCTACGCTTACGAACTGCCGGACGGCACGACCGCGCCGACTTATCACGGCTTCGACATCCAGCCCATTCACGAAACGCGCTGGAACATGCTGGACCGCTGCCTGTCCGACCGGCTCGGTGCGCCGCGCGGTGACTGCACGGCCATCGACCTGGCATCGCACCAGGGCTGGTTCGCCGTGAACATGGCGAAGTCCGGGTTTAAACGGGTGCTGGGTATCGATGCGCGCGAATCGCACGTCGGCGACAGCCGGCTGATCGGCTCGGTTTACGGCCTGGGCAATCTCGAATTTCAGCGCTCGGACATCCATGCCCTCGAACCGGACGATACCGGGCAGTTCGATGTCGTACTGATGCTGGGGCTGCTGTATCACCTCGAAAACCCGGTGGGCGCGCTGCGCCGCTGCCGTGAATTGTGCCGCAACCTTTGCGTGATCGAAACGCAGATCGTGCCGGGCATGACCGGTCACGTCGATTACGGCAGCTACCAGTACGTCAAGCCGCTGATGGGCAGTTTCGGCATCATCGACGAAACGACCGAAACGCACGGCCCCGAGGCCAGCATTACCGGCATCTGCCTGGTGCCGAGCCTGGAGGCCCTGGTGTGGATCCTGCACAAGGTCGGCTTCAGCAAGGTGGACGTGCTGGAACCGCCCGCGGACGCCTACGAACAGCTGCGCTACCACAAGCGCGTGATGGTCGCCGCCCAGGTCTGACCCGTGGAGTTCACGCTAAAGGCAAGGGACGGCAAGGCCCGCCTCGGCGAGCTGCAATTCGAACGCGGCACCGTGCGCACGCCCGCCTTCATGCCCGTTGGCACCTATGGCAGCGTCAAGGCCATGACGCCCGGTGAAGTGCGCGATACCGGCGCCGACATCATTCTTGGGAATACCTTTCACCTCATGCTGAGGCCGGGCACCGGGGTCATCGAAGCGCATGGCGGGCTGCATGGTTTCATGCAATGGAAGCGCCCGATCCTGACCGACTCCGGCGGCTTCCAGGTCTGGAGCCTGGCGGAGCGGCGCAAGATCACCGAGCAGGGTGTGACCTTTGCCTCGCCTGTGGATGGCTCGCGCGTGTTCATGGGCCCGGAAGATTCGATGGCGGTGCAGAAGTCCCTGGGCTCGGACATCGTGATGATTTTCGACGAGTGTACGCCTTACCCGGCTACAGAAGGGCAGGCGCGTGAATCGATGGAGCTGTCCCTGCGCTGGGCGGAACGCTCGAAACGCGCCCACGAGGGAAATGCATCGGCGCTGTTCGGTATCGTTCAGGGCGGCATGTACGAAGACCTGCGCGTCCGGTCGGCGCGCGGACTGATCGATATCGGCTTCGACGGTTACGCCATCGGCGGGTTGTCGGTCGGTGAGCCGCATGACGAGCGCGACCGCGTGCTGGATTTCACCGTGCCGGAGCTGCCGGCCGATCGACCGCGCTACCTGATGGGCGTCGGGCGTCCCGAGGACATCATCGCCGGCGTCGTGCGCGGCGTGGACATGTTCGACTGCGTCATGCCCACCCGGAATGCCCGCAACGGTTACCTGTTCACCAGCCGCGGCGTATTGAAAATCCGCAACGCGCGATTCGAGAACGACCTCGGCCCGATCGACCCGGACTGCGATTGCGAGGCCTGCCGCAACTACAGCCGCGCCTACCTCAAGCACCTCGAGAAGTGCAACGAGATCCTCGGTGCGCGCCTGATGACGATTCACAACCTGCGTTTTTACCAGAACCTGATGCAGGGTCTGCGTGATGCGATTGCGGCTGGCGCCCTTGAAAATTTCGTCGGCACGTACCTCGAAGGTCTGAAGAGAGGCATATAGGAACTGCCCATAGCCGACTATAGCCTGGGCGACAGGATCCTTGGTGCCGGTTCGCTCATGGCCGGCGGTCCCTTGGGACTTCTCTCGTATTCGGCCCGCCGGTACGGGTCGCTCCGGAGGTCGTCCATGTCCATCGGAGCTCGATTGGCCATCCCTGGCCAATCGTCCCTGTGCGAGCCGAACACTCCGCGCCGGCCTCTACTTTCACTCACCCGCACCACGAATCCTGCCGCCTGCCCGCTCCTCCCCTCAACCGTGGCCCTCGGCCCGGCACCGCTGGGCGGCAGGTTCATACCGGGCTCTGAATCATGCTGGGATAGACATAAATGCCGGGTTTCAATTCGCCTGGACCGAGGCCAATGGGGTGTATGCCTCCTTACCGGGGTCTCTGAGAACAGGACGTTCTCAGAGAAGTGACACAGGGATGTGCCCGCCAGGGAACGTCCCCGGAAAGGAGGCATGCACCGCAGCCGGCCGGATTCACAGTGAAAAGACCAACAATTGCTGTGCTTGCCAAGCCGATGATTTATAATGCCCGGCTGGTGTTGCGGCCGGGGCCAAATGACCCCATGTAATCCGCAAACCGGTATAACGATTATCAAAGAGGCCTTTCCATGGATATCCTGGATTTCTTCATTTCGAGCGCTCATGCGCAGCAAGCGGGTGGTGAGCCCAGCGCGCTCATGCAGTTCCTGCCGCTGATCATCATTTTCGTCATCTTCTACTTCCTTCTGATTCGTCCCCAGATGAAGCGGGCAAAGGAACACAAGAACCTGGTTGCCAACCTGGGCGTCGGTGACGAGATCGTTACCAACGGCGGGCTGCTCGGCAAGATCACCAAGGTCGGCGAGTCTTTCATCACCGTGGAACTGGGCGACAACGTGCAGATCAAGGTGCAGAGACACGCGGTAACCAGCGTGATGCCCAAGGGCACGATGAAATCCGCCTGACACCGCACCGAAAAATACAAAAACAGCATTCCGAGGCTGAACGATGAATCAATATCCTGCCTGGAAGTACATGCTGATTGTCGCAATTCTCCTGTTCGGCGGGCTCTACGCGCTGCCGAACCTGTTTGGGGAAGACCCGGCGCTTCAGATCACTTCCTCCCGCGGTTTCGAAATCCCTGCGGAACTTGAAACGGCCGTCGAACAGACGCTGGCCGACGAAGGAATCGAGTTCAAGAACGCCGAGCGCGTTGGCAACCGGCTCCTGTTCCGTTTCCTGTCCAACGAAGACCAGCTGGCGGGCTCCGCGGCGCTGCGCAAGGCGCTGGGCGACCGCTATGTCGTCGC
Organism: Lysobacterales bacterium; assembly: GCA_050114495.1. Lineage (GTDB taxonomy): Bacteria > Pseudomonadota > Gammaproteobacteria > Xanthomonadales > SZUA-36 > JABDPF01. The sequence continues at coordinate 4,841 of JASFSI010000072.1, forward strand.
GCTGAACAACGCGCACGCCACGCCGACCTGGCTGCGGTCGCTGGGTGGTAAGCCGCTGACACTGGGCCTGGACCTGAAGGGCGGTGTTCACTTCCTGATGCAGGTTGACATGGACACGGCCCGCAGCCAGCAGCTCGACCGCTACGTCGACGACCTGCGCGCCGCTCTGCGCGACGAACGCGTCCGCTACGTGTCCGTCCGCCGAGAAGGCAACGGCATGCTGGCGCTGCTGCGCAGCGTTGAGGACCGTGACCGCACGCGCGAGGTCATCCGCCAGGACCAGAGCCTGCAGGGCCTGACCATCGAGGACAGCGATTCGGGCGAGTACTTCGGGATCTACGCGACCGTGCAGGAACAGCAACTGCAGGAACTGCAGCAGACCGCGCTCAAGCAGAACATCACCACGCTGCGCAACCGTGTAAACGAAATCGGCGTTGCCGAGCCGCTGATCCAGCAGCAGGGCGCCGACCGCGTCGTGGTTCAGCTGCCGGGCATGCAGGACACCGTTGAAGCCAAGAAGATCATCGGTGCGACCGCGACACTGGAGTACCGGGCCGTGGACGAGGCCCATGACGCGTTCACCGCGGCGCAGACCGGACGCATTCCGCCCGAGTCGCGGCTGTACACCGACGACCGCGGCCAGCCCGTGCTGCTGAAGAAACGCCTGATCGTTTCCGGCGACCAGCTGATCGGAGCGTCCAGCGGCTTCGACCAGCAGAACGGTCAGCCGCAGGTCAGCGTCACGCTGGACGGCGTGGGCGCCAAGCGCATGCTGGACTTCACCCGCGACAACGTGGGCAACCGCATGGCGGTCGTTTACATCGAGCAGAAGCCCGGCGGCGTCAAGACCGAGGAAGTCATCAGCGTGGCCGTGGTGCGCGAGCCTTTCGGCAAGCGTTTCCAGACCACGGGCCTGGATTCGATGAACGAGGCCAGCCAGCTGGCACTGCTGCTGCGCGCCGGCGCACTGGCGGCGCCGATGGAGATCGTCGAAGAACGCACCGTTGGCCCGACCCTGGGCGCATTGAACGTCGAGCAGGGCTTCGAGTCGGTCGTGATCGGCTTCTTCCTGGTGCTGATTTTCATGGCGCTTTATTACCGCGTGTTCGGCCTGATCGCCAACCTGGCCCTGCTGGCCAACCTGGTGCTGATGGTCGCGCTGCTGTCCATGCTGGGCGCCACGCTGACCATGCCGGGCATCGCCGGTATCGTGCTCACGGTCGGTATGGCCGTTGACGCCAACGTGCTCATTTTTGAACGCATTCGCGAGGAACTGCGCAACGGCAACACGCCGCAGGCGAGTATCCGCGCGGGTTACGACAAGGCATTCTCGACCATTGCCGACGCGAATATCACGACACTGATTGCCGCTTTCGTGCTGTTCCTGTTCGGCACCGGCCCGATCAAGGGATTCGCCGTGACCCTGTCGCTGGGTATCGTGACTTCCATGTTCACCGCGATCATGGGCACGCGCGCCGTGGTCAACCTGGTTTATGGCGGCCAGAAACGCGTCAAGAAGCTGAGGATCGGAGGTTGATGATATGAAACTGCTTAGCGGAAACACCCATATCGATTTCTTTAGCGAGCGTAAATACGCCTTCGTATTTTCGGCCATCCTGATCGTGCTCAGCATCGGCTCGCTGGTGACGAGGGGCCTGAACTTCGGCCTGGACTTCACCGGCGGTGCGCTGATCGAGGTGGCGTACTCGACGGCGCCCGACATGGAGGAGGTGCGCGACAACCTGCGAACCGCGGGCCTTGACGACGCACAGGTCAATACCTTCGGTCTCGATACCGAGATCGTCGTGCGCATTCCGCCGCGCAGCGAGGAGGAAAGCACCGCGGAACTCTCGACCATCGTGCTGCGGGCACTGCAGGACAACTACGAGGGCACCATCGAGATGCGCCGGGTCGAATTCGTTGGGCCCCAGGTCGGCGAGGAACTGACCGAACAGGGCATCCTCGCGGTGGTTTACGCGCTGATCGGTATTTTCCTGTACGTGATGATGCGCTTTCAGTGGCGCTTCTCGGTCGGCGCCGTGGCAGCCCTGGTGCACGACGTGATCATCACCATGGGCGTCATTTCGATCATGGCGGTCGAGTTCGACCTGACCGTGGTCGCGGCCTTGCTGGCGGTGATCGGTTACTCGCTGAACGACACCATCGTGCTGTTTGACCGTATCCGTGAAAACTTCCCGAGGTTGCGCAACCGCTCACCCATCGAGGTCGTGAACACGTCCGTCAACCAGACCCTGTCGCGTACCTTGATGACCTCTCTGACCACCTTGCTGGTGTTGATCGCGCTGTTCACTTTCGGCGGCGAGATCATCAATGCCTTTGCCTTCACGTTGATCGTGGGTGTGCTGATCGGTACCTACTCGTCCATCTACGTGGCCAGCACGACGCTGCTGGAACTGGGTGTGAGCAAGTTCGACCTGCTGCAGGTTGAAAAAGAGGGTGTGGCGCAGCAGGACAGTCAGCCCTGATCGGCTGATCTGAAAGAAAAAAAACCGGCCGTTTGGCCGGTTTTTTGTTAGTTTTCTTGTAGGAGCCCGCCATGCGGGCGAAAAGCACAAAGAAGACGTAGGAGCCCGCCATGCGGGCGAAAAGCACAAAGAAGACGTAGGAGCCCGCCATGCGGGCGATTAAAGATC
>JASFSI010000073.1:0-7445 GCA_050114495.1 Lysobacterales bacterium
CCGGGAACTGAAACAGTGGCTGGACGGTTTCGATCGGTTAGACTGCTACTGGCTCGAGTCGCCGGTCGACAGTCTGCCCGGCATGCTTCGGGACTACCGCAGCGACGAGGCGGTCACTGCCTGGCTGTGCCGCGGCACGGTCTGCCTGCCGCCGGTCCACACGCGCGAGGAACTCGATAGGTTACTGGCCTGATGGAAATCGTTCTTCCCAATCCGCACGCACTCGGTGTGATGATACTGATCGTCGTGGCCCTGGTGCTGTTCACGCGGGAGAAGATTCCACTCCAGACCACCAGCCTGCTGGTGTTGGTCGCACTGGCGGCGGGCTTTACCCTGTTTCCCTACTCGAGCGAAGGCCAGACGCTGCAGCCGAGCGAGTTCTTCCTGGGTTTCGGGCACAAGGCGCTGGTCGCGGTCTGCGGCCTGATGATCGTCGGCGAAGGCCTGATCCGGACCGGCGCACTGGAACCGGTCGGGCGCTTGCTCGCCCGCCTGTGGCGCAAGGGACCCGCCATCTCGCTGCTGGCCACCATCCTGATTACCGCCGTGCTGAGCGCCTTCATCAACAACACACCGATCGTCGTGCTGATGCTGCCGATCCTGATGGGGGTCGCCGTGCGCACCGGCACGTCGGCTACCGCGACATTGATCCCGATGGGCTTCGCCTCGATCCTGGGCGGCATGGCAACGACCATCGGCACCTCGACGAACCTGCTGGTGGTAAGCGTGGCCGCGGACCTCGGCATGGATCCGTTCAACATGTTCGATTTTCTCGGCCCGGCTGCCATCGCCGGCTTCTTCGCCACGCTCTACCTGTGGCTGGTCGCCCCGCGCATCACGCCGGACCGCAAACCGCCGATGAGCGAGGCGGTGTCCCGTATTTTCACCGCCCAGATCCGCCTGGACGAGGGCAGCCCGGTGGCCGGTCGCCGGCTGGCCACGGCGATCCTGCGCACCGGGGACGGTCTCAAGGTGGACTCCGTCCAGAGGGGACAGGGTGTGTTTATCAACCCCCTGCCCGACGTCGTACTGAGGCCGGGAGACCGTATCACCACCAGCGATACCCAGGCCAACCTGCGCGAGTATGCCCGCCTGCTCGGCGGTACGCTGTTTTCCGGCGACCAGGCCGTGGACGCCAACCACCCGCTCAGCGCCGAAGACCAGCAAATCGCCGAGGTCGTCATCACGCCGGCGTCGCAACTCAACGGTGTCCGCATCGGCCACGCGCGGCTGCGCCGACGCTACGGGCTTACGCTGCTGGCTTTTCACCGCTCGGAAGACTCGCAGGAACGCAAGAGCCCCGGCCTGGACGAGGTACGGCTCCGCTCGGGCGACGTGCTGCTGGTGCAGTCGAGCATCCAGAACCTGCAGGAACTCAAGGCCACGGCCGACTTCCTGGTGCTGGACGGCAGCATCCAGCTGCCCAGTACGCGCAAGGCGCCGGTGGCCCTGGCAACGATGCTCGGCGTGGTCCTGCTGGCCGCCTTCAATATCATGCCGATCGAGGTCAGCGCCTTGCTGGGTTTCTTCGTGCTGATATTGACCCGTTGCCTCAACTGGAAGAATGCGATGAGCGCCCTGAGCACGCAGGTCATCCTGATCATCGTCGCCTCGCTGGCGATGGGCGCCGCGCTGCTGAAAACGGGCGGGGCCGACTACCTGGCGCGGCTGTTCATTTCCGTCACCTTCGGAGCGCCCCCGGGCGTCATCCTCGGCGCACTCATGCTGATGATGGCCATCCTGACCAACATCGTGTCGAACAACGCAGCCGCGGTAATCGGCACGCCTATCGCCATCGTCATTGCGCAGCGGCTGGGCCTGCCGCTGGAGCCGTTCGTGCTGGCCGTCCTGTTTGGAGCCAACCTGAGCTTCGCCACACCGATGGCCTACCAGACCAACATCCTGCTGATGAATGCCGGCGGGTACAAGTTCGGTGATTTCACGCGAGTCGGTCTGCCGCTCTCGATCGGATTGTGGCTGATACTGACCTTCGTCCTGGTCTGGGCCTATGGCCTTTGACGCCCGTTTTCGCATCAGCCTCGACGCAACGCAAACGGCGGTCAAACCGACCGAAATGTAAAAATCTCATTAAGAGTGCAGGCAGGAAGCATTCGAAGGGCGGGAAACAATTGACTGATCGGTTCCGCTGGTTATACCCTTCGGTGTCCGGAACAAGAATTTTAGTAGTATTTTTTCAACCCCAACCTCTTTGTCAAAACCGAGACCCAGTATGTTAATCAAGCGAATGAATAAAATGCTCTTGCTCGGCGCGACGCTGTCCGCGGTTTTTTCCGCGTCAGTTTTCGCCCAGGCTACTGTGGAACAGGTCATGGCGGAAGGCGAAAAACGTGCCGACGCAGGTGCTGCTGAGCAGCGCCGTGTCGAGCAGATCGCCGACCAGACCGCCAACCTGCTAAACGACTACAACACCGTGGCCAAAGTGGTTGACGGCCTGGTGACCTACAACGCCCTGTTGCAGCGCCAGATCGACAACCAGGAACAGGAAATGGCTGCCCTTGACGAGTCCATCAAGAATGTCGCGCTGATCGAGCGCCAGATCGTTCCGATGATGACCCGCATGCTGGACTCTTTGGAAGTCTTCATCGGGCTCGATACCCCGTTCCTGCTCGAAGAACGGAGAGAGCGCCTGGAACGCCTGCGTGGCATGATGGAGCGCTCCGACGTCTCCGCGGCAGAGAAGTTCCGCCGCGTGATCGAGGCATTCCAGATCGAAAACGACTACGGTCGTACGATCGAGGCGTACAAGCACACCGTGATGGTCGACGGCAACGAAGTCGAAGCCGACTTCCTGCGTATCGGTCGCATCTCCCTCGCCTACCAGACGGTCGGTGGCGGCACTACGGGCGCTTGGGACAAGGAAGCCGGCCAGTTCGTCAAACTCGACGACGCCGAGTTCAAGAACCAGGTGGCACACGGTCTGAAGGTCGCTCGCAAACAGGTCGCACCCGACCTGCTTGTTGTCCCCGTGTTCGCACCGGAGGGGGAATAAACAATGATCAATAAACTTCTCAAAACCGCGGCGATCACCGCACTCGTCCTCGGTATCGGAAACACCGCCTTTGCCGCGCAGCCCGTCAACATGGACGAGCTTCTCGAAGCCGTCAAACAGGGTCGCGTCAAGGACGCCGACACGAACGCGCAGCGTATCAAGGAATTCCAGGCGGACCGCGCCCGGCAGCAGCAGCTGCTGCGTGACATGGAAGCCGAACAGGCGCGCCAGGAGCGGCTTTCAGAGCAGCTGGAAGACCAGTTCGAAGTCAACGACGCCTCGATCATGGACCTCGAGCGTGCCCTGCAGGAACGCCTCGGCGAGCTGAAAGAACTGTTCGGCGTGCTGCAGCAGGCTGCTGGTGACGCCCGCGGTAACTTCGATACTTCCGTTACGCAGATCCAGTTCCCGGACCGCGGCGAATGGCTGACCGAGTTCGCACAGAAGATGGGTTCAACCACCCGCATGCCGACGATGGAAGAAATCGAACGCATCTGGTTCGAACTGCAGCGTGAAATGACCGAATCGGCACGCGTGGTGACGGTTGATGCCAACGTGGTCACTGCCGACGGCTCGGAAGAGATGCGCAAGGTAACGCGTGTCGGCCTGTTCAACGTCGTATCGGACGGCAAGTACCTCGAGTACGTGCCCGAGACCGGCCGACTGGTCGAATTGCAGCGTCAGCCGCAAAGCCGCTTCCTCAAGCGCGCCGCCGCGCTCGAGGAAACGACTTCCGGACTGGCCGGTTTCGGCGTCGACCCCACGCGCGGCCAGTTGCTCGCACTGCTGGTGCAGTCGCCGAGCCTGACAGAACGCATCGCTCAGGGTAAAGAAGTCGGTTACGTGATCATCTTCCTCGGTGTGATCGCCATCCTGATCGCCCTCTGGCGTCTGCTCGCGCTGTCAGCGACGAGCGCCACGGTCAACCGCCAGGCCAAGAACCTCGAGAACCCGGGCAACAACCCGCTGGGCCGCGTGCTGAAGATCGCGCACGACAACCCGGATTCGGACATCGAGTCCCTGGAACTCAAGCTGGGCGAGCAGATCCTGAAGGAAACGCCGAAGTTCAACACGGCGCTGCCGTTCCTGAAAATCATTTCCGTCGTCGCCCCGCTGCTCGGTCTGCTGGGTACGGTGACCGGTATGATCATCACCTTCCAGGCCATCACGCTGTATGGTGCCGGTGATCCGAAACTGATGGCAGGCGGTATCTCGACCGCTCTGGTCACGACCGTGCTCGGTTTGTGCGTCGCTATCCCGACGGTATTCCTGCACACGCTCGTGCAGAGCCGCGCCAAGCGACTGACGCAGATTCTTCAGGAAGAGGCCGCAGGCATGCTCTCCGAGCGCGCCGAACGTTTGGGCAGGTAATCCGTCATGGATACGCTCTTTTACTATCTGCCATTCCTAGCGACGATCCGTGACTTCTTCGAGCTCGGAGGACCGGTTCTGAATGTGATCGCCATAGTGGTACTGTTCATGTGGATGCTCATCATCGAGCGCATCATTTACTTCCGCTCCGGTCACAAGAAGCTTATCCGGCAGGCCCATGTCTACTGGGACGCCAGGACGGAATACTCGTCCTGGAACGCCCACCAGATACGGGACCGCATCATCTCCCAGGTCAGCGCCAACGCCGAAAGGAACATGTCGCTGATCAAGACCTGTGTCGCGCTGTGCCCGTTGCTGGGCCTGCTCGGCACGGTCACGGGAATGATCGAGGTTTTTGAAGTCATGGCCATCTCGGGATCGGGTAATCCCCGGTCGATGGCGTCAGGTGTTTCCAAGGCTACCGTGCCCACGATGGCGGGCATGGTCGCCGCGCTCTCCGGGGTCGCCATGTCGGCGTTCCTGGAGAACAAAGCGCGCCGGGAGCGTGATTTCATTTCTGATGAGTTGATTATCGAGCACGGCTGAGGGAACTTTTCTCTCAGCCTGCTGATCAGGAGTAATACATATGCGGCAACATTTAGCCACGCAATACGAAGAAGAAGAATCGGAGATCAACATCACGCCGATGCTCGACGTGGTGTTCATCATGCTGATCTTCTTCATCGTGACCGCGACCTTCGTGAAGGAAGCCGGTATCGAAGTGAACCGGCCCGACGCGGCGACCGCGGTCAAACAGGAGAAAGCCAATATCCTTGTGGCCATCGGGCCCAACAACGATATCTGGATCGACCGCCGACAAATCGATATCCGTTCGGTGCGGCCGAACATCGAGCGCCTGCATGCGGAGAACCCGCAGGGTTCGGTCGTCATCCAGGCGGACAAGGAGTCCAAGACGGACACTCTTATCCAGGTGATGGATGCGGCCCGCCAGGCGGGTGTTTTCAACGTGTCGATCGCCGCACAGGAACCCTAAAGAGGTAACCCTATGTCGGCTACGATCAATGAAACACTCACATTACCGAAGTTCGGGGAGACGGTCCGGCTCGTGATCGGCATCCTGATCGGTGTCTGCGTGACGGCCGGCCTGTTCTGGTTCATGCAGTACCTGATCGTGACGGCGGACCGGGAGCTCAATGAGGGCGACACGGGCCACCTGATCGACTTCGTCAGGCTGAAACGCGATGAAAGCATCCAGCGCAGGCAGTTGAAACCCGAGAAGCCGCCACCGCCGGATTCGCCGCCGCCGCAGCCGCCGACCCCGCAGCTTGAGAACCTGAACCCAAGCGCTGAAAAGGTTGCTATCCAGGCAGCGCCGGTGGAAACGGATATCGAGATGAGCGGAGGCTTCAGCCTCGGCGTGGGCGAAGGCGACTACCTGCCGATCGTGAAGGTCGCGCCGATCTATCCGCAGCGCGCACTTTCGCGCGGGATCGAAGGCTACTGCGTGGTGCAGTACACGGTGACGAAAAACGGTACGATCCGCGATCCCTTCGTCATCGAAGACCAGTGCACCAGTTCACTGTTCCACCGGGCCTCGATCCAGGCAGCGCTGAAGTTCAAGTACAAACCCCGTGTCGTCGATGGACAGGCCATCGAGGTGCCGGGTGTACAGAACAAGTTCACCTACGAGATCCAGGAATAGGGAGACGATGAAATGAAACTGACTTTTAGCAAATTCGTCGTCGCCCTCCTGACCGGCATCCTGATCATCGGATCGATGGACGCCTTTGCTCAGGCCCGGCGCGACCGGGACGACGAGGAAAAGAAGACCAAGGAAACCGTGGCCATGAGCCAGCAGGTCTACGAGAAGCTCACCGAGATACAGGAGCTGATCGAGGCCAAGGATTACGCTACTGCCGAGCGCCATATCGTGGATCTTCGCGGCAAGAAGAACCTCAGTGATTACGAGCTGGCGCAGATCTGGAATATCACCGCGTACTCCTACTATCTGCAGGAACGCTACGCAGACGCGATCGACGCTTACGACCAGGTCATGGCCCAGGAGGGCCTGCCCGAAGCCCTGATGCAGAGCACGCTGAAGACCAAGGCTCAGCTGATGTTCACGCAGGAGGACTACGAGGGCGCCCTGGTGGTGATCCGCGAACTGATCTCCATCATTCCGGAGCCGAGCGCGGACGTGCTGATGATCGAGGGCCAGGCCCTGTTCCAGCTCGCGCGCTACGAAGAGGCGCTGGTGCCGATCAAGACCGCGATAAACATGTACCGCGACCAGGGGCAGAAGCCCAAGGAAAACTGGCTGCTGCTGCTGCGCGTCATCTATTTCGAGCAGAAGGATTATGAAAGCATGCTCGAAGTGGTCAAGGAGCTGCTCGCCTACTACCCGAAAGACACCTACATCCTGGTGCTGGCGGGCATCTACAGCGAACTGGGCGATACCAAGAAACAGCTGGTACTGACCGAGGTGCTGTACGACAAGGGCTTGCTGACCAACTCCTCGCAGATGACCAACCTCGCCAACCTCTACCTGCTGCACGGCCTTCCCTACAAGGCAGCCGTGCTGCTGGAAAAGGAGATGGAGGCCGAGCTGATCAAGGACAACGAGCGCAACCTGCGCCTGCTGTCCCAGGCCTGGTACACGGCCCGCGAGGACGAAAAAGCGATCCCGCCGCTCGAGCGCGCAGCCGAAATCACCAAGGACGGTGAGCTCTATATCCGCCTCGCGCAGTCGCACATCAACCTGGAAAACTGGAAAGAGGCGGCAGCGGCCGCTCGTGAAGGTATCCGGCTGGGCGGTCTGAAACGCAGCGACCAGGCGCAGATCATGCTCGGCATGTCGCTGTTCAACCAGCGGCTGCTGGAGCAGTCGCGTGCCGCCTTCGTGGCGGCGTCGAAAGACCGTCGCTCAGCGAGAGCTGCTTCGCAGTGGATCAACTACGTCGACAGCGAGATCAAGCGCCGCGACCTCATGAGACAGGAGATTCCGGACTTCCAGCCGCGCGAACGCGACGAACTGCTTGACGTGATCGAAGGTAAATCGTCCAACTGACGTTTTGCCCGATCAGGAAATTGAAAGCCGGCTGAA
>JASFSI010000074.1:0-7352 GCA_050114495.1 Lysobacterales bacterium
AACGAGCGGCGTTTCGGCCTGTACGAGCCGATCCACGGCTCGGCCCCCGACATCGCCGGCAAGGGCATTGCCAACCCCTACGCGATGCTGCTCTCTTCCGCGATGATGCTGCGCCATTCGCTGGGTGAAGACGAAGCAGCCGATGCACTGGAGACTGCGGTCTACGGCTGCTGGGAAGATGGAATCCTGCCCCGGGACCTCGACCCGGACGGCCCGGGCACCAACGAGATCACAGATGAAGTCTGCAAACGGCTGGGCTGACCGTTTCATGCCCGGCATCATGCGATGCCGCCTGGAAGACCTGGTCCGAGAGACACCCGTCCAGGACATGCCGGCGCTGTCGGAACGGCTCGGTGTCGAGATCCTGCTCAAGCGCGAAGACCTGCAGCCGGTTTTTTCATTCAAGCTGAGGGGCGCCTACGCGAAGCTCCTGTCACTGGATGAAAAACAGAGAAAACGCGGTGTGATCTGCGCTTCGGCGGGCAACCACGCCCAGGGCGTGGCGCTGGCCGCCAGTCACCTGGGCATTGGCGCCACCGTCGTGATGCCGGCGATCACCCCTGAGATCAAGGTCAACGCGGTCAGGAAGCAGGGCGCGCGCGTGGTGATCCACGGCGATGATTTCGACACGGCGTGCGAGCACGCACTCGGCATCGCTGCGCGCGAGAACCTGACCTTCGTACATCCCTACGACGACCCCGAGGTCATCACCGGGCAGGCGACCATCGCGGTGGAACTCTACCGGCAGTGCCCTGTCGTGCCGGACTACCTTTTCATATGCGTGGGCGGCGGCGGCATGGCCTCCGGAATGGCCATCGTCAGCCGTTACCTGCAGCCGGAAACAAAAATCATCGGCGTCGAGGCGGCGGAATCGGCTTCCATGAGAGCGGCCATCGATGCAGGCGAACCCGTAACGCTCGAGAAAATCGGCCACTTTGCCGAGGGTGTCGCGGTCAAGCGGACCGGAGACCTGACCTACGCCATCTGCTCCGACCTGCTGGATGACGTCATAACCGTGGACAACGACGAGATCTGCGCCGCGGTCCAGGACGTCTATGAAGATACGCGCGCCATCGCCGAACCGGCCGGCGTGCTGGCCGTCGCCGGCATCAGGAAGTACTTTGCCGCGAACCCGCAGCCCGGCACAACCGCGGCGGCCGTGCTGTCCGGTGCGAACGTCAACTTCGCCCGGCTGCGCCATATCGCCGAGCGCGCCGCGGTCGGCGAAGAGTCCGAGGCACTGCTGGGCGTAACCATTCCGGAACGCCCGGGCAGTTTCCTGAACTTTTGCCAGACCGTGGGGCTGCGCGGCATCACCGAATTCAACTACCGTTACTCGGACGCCCGCGAAGCGCATATCTTCGTCGGCGTCACCCTCAAGCAGGGCCTGGCCGAAAAACGGGAGATCATGGATGAACTGGCCGGACACGGCCTGCCGGTGATCGACCTGTCCGCCGACGAGATGGCCCGCCAGCACATTCGCCACATGGTCGGCGGCCGCGCCCCGGTAGCCAACGAACGCCTCCTGCGCTTCCAGTTCCCGGAGCGACCGGGCGCCCTGCTGCAATTCCTGACCGGCATGCAGAGCGACTGGAACATCAGCCTGTTCCACTACCGCAACTACGGTTCGGAGTACGGGCGCGTGCTGATGGGCATCCAGGTGCCCGACGAGGACGAGGCCGATTTCCAGGCCTTTCTCGACAGCACGGGCTACAGCTACGTCACCGAGGCCGACAACCCCGCCTACGGAATGTTCCTGGCGCCGCCCTGAACTCCCGTTTCACCCTTGTCTAAAGCCGTCCGGCGCTCCCGGCGGATCGGCGAAAATCAGGGCCGTGCGCCGAGCAGGTGAATCGCACCGCGGTCGATTGCGCACGGATGCGCAATCGAGGCAAGACAAAACAGGATGTTTTGTTTGCCGGCCGCTCAGGGCGGTTCAAATGCGAGGGAAGCCCCGCCGGGCCGCTGGCCATGAGCCGTTCCGCCGGGAGTGCCGGGCGGTGGATCGCAGCTGACGGACGTCCGTCGCCTTGACAATCAGCCGCCCTCGATGAGCGCCTTCATGACCCGGACGTGCGATTCGCTGTCGTTCAGGGCGGGAATGTAGCTCAGCGATTCGCCGCCCGCCTCTTCGAAGCCTTCACGGTTCTCCATGGCGATCTCTTCGAGCGTCTCCAGGCAGTCGACGGCAAACCCGGGGCAGACGACCTGCACGGTCTTTACGCCGGACTCACCCAACGCTTCCAGCGTCTTGTCGGTATAGGGCTGCAGCCAGGGTTCACGCCCAACACGGGACTGGAAGGTCAGCAGCCACTGGTCGTCCTGCAGGCCGAGTTTATTCACCACGGCGCGCACGCCCGCCTCGCACTGGTCGCGGTAAGGATCGCCCTGGCGCACATAGCGCTCAGGGATACCGTGCAGGGAGAACAACAGCTTGTCGGCGGCGCCGTGCTGCTCACGAAACGCCCAGATGCTCTGCGCGATGGCGCAGGTCCACTCCTCGTCGACGTGGTAGTCCTGGACGCGGCGCTGGGGCGGGTTCCAATCCATGTCCTCGAGCGCCGCGTCGACCGCATCGTAAATCGACGAGGTCGTGGTGTGCGAAAACTGCGGGTACAGCGGTATCACGACCAGTTCGTCGACCCCGGCAGCCCGCAGCTTTTCCAGGCCGTTTCGAATCGAGGGCTCTCCGTAGCGCATGCCGATTTCGACGCTCCAGGAGTCCGCCAGGGCCGATGCCAGCTTTTCCGCCAGGCGCTGGGTCAGTATCAGCAGAGGAGAACCTTCATCCCACCAGATTTTGCGGTAGGCGGCGGCGGAACGGCCCGAGCGAAACGGAATGATGACCAGGTTCAGCAGCGGCAGCCACAACCAGCGCGGCAGGTCGACGACGCGCGGATCGGACAGGAATTCCCGCAGGAAACGCGCCACCGGTTTGCGTTCAGGTGCGTCCGGCGTACCCAGGTTGGCTATCAAAACGCCCTTTTTACTTGGCGTCACAGTATTACTGCTCATGAAATTCCCCGCTTGATCGGCTGTGGCAAAAACGCGACAGCCGTGGTGGTAATTTTCCAATAAATACGGACTCAAAGATACCCGGAAAGGAACAATTCCCGCTATTTCATGATCCTATGTCAGGATTCGGAGCCAATCACTGCGCCGGTGCAGAACATCTTGAAAACACGGCGTGTTGCAAATTAGCAACAGGGCTGTTCAAATCCTGCAAAAACGCTGTTAAAGCCTTGTTTTATCTGTTGATTCTGCTAGCATGACCTTCCGCGTGGAGTGAGCGAGGCGAAGGCCTGTCCGATGCCAAAACCAGGAATATTTTTACTGACCACATTGCTGGCGTCGGTCACGACCGTGGCCGCGGCCGCGCCCGTGGGCTACAGCATCAATTCGGACAGCCCGAGCGACTACGCCGACAGCCTCTACCGGATCGACCTCGCGACCGGCGACGAAACCTGGATCGCGCCGGTGTTTTCTTTCGGCGAGGCCCGCATCGACGTCGAAGGCCTGGCCTTCGCGTCAGACGGCATCCTCTGGGGCCTTGACGAATCCTCGATGACGCTGTTTCCGCTCAACCCGGAAACCGGCCTCGTGCAGTCAGACAAAGAGGTGCGCCTGTCGAATGATCCGGCGTACCCGGGCGAAAAATTGCCTCTTCAGGGCAATGACTTCGGCATGACGTTCACGTGTGACGGCAGCCTCTATTTCACCTCTGTCGCCAAGGGCGCCCTTTACCGTCTCGAACTGGACGGCAGCTACCGGCGAATCGGTAGTGACAATTCCCTTGGCTCGAATATCGGGGCGCTGGCAGCCTGGGGCGACACGCTTTACGGTCTCGGGAACGGCCTGGACGGCAACCTGAATAACGACGAGCCGGCGATTTTTGAAATCGACACCACGACGGGCGTCGCCACCAAGCGGTTCGACCTGCCAAGCGAGGTCGATCCCTATGCCGAGGGCGGCCTGTCTTTCGATGACGAGGGTAATCTCTGGGCCATCACGGATCGCAGAGACAATTTCGGAGCCGCCCAGCCGAGCCAGATCCTTAAAATCGACCTGGATACCGACACGGTAACGGAATACGGCAGCAATACCTCGGAATCCGGTTTTGAAAGCCTGGCCGTAACGGTGCCCCGTGGTTGCGCAGCGGCATCCGGCGCCCAGTTCAAGGTTCAGAAACAGTTCGTCGACGGCAACGACAGCCTGCCGACCACCCTGAGCATGTCATGCAACTCGGGACTCCCGCTGGAGCAAAGCGTCACGTTGCAGCCCGGCGAGGGCATCGACGTCACCTTCTCTGTCACCAATTTCCAGGACGGTGAACTGGATTGCGATGTCCGGGAAACCACGCCCGAAGGTTATTTTGCAAGCTACGACTGTTTTTCCGACGGCAGCTGTTCCGCCAGCGCCAATGAATGCAGCTTCACGGACGCTGCAGCCGGCCAGGACAACCTGTGCGTCATCCGCAATTATCCCGAGTCGGTCGAAATCACGGTCGAGGCGGAGTGGGTGCTGAATGGCGAAGAGATCATCCTTGAAGACGATGCCGTCACGGTCGACCTCGTCTGCCGCAACATCGTGGACGGCGACGGGGAATGGTCCCGCGGCGAAATGAGCTGGTCCTGGGACTTTTATTCCGACACGCCTGCCCAGACCGCCAATGTCCAGCCGGGCACCGGCAACAGCGAGTGCCGCACGATTGTTTCGTCGCTGAGCAGCCACATCGAATCCGACAGCAGCTGTGAAGACTGGACACCGGTTTTGCGCGGCGACTCGACGCTGTCCTGCCTGATCATCAACACGGAGTTCTTTGAGGGGATTCCGACATTGAGCCGTTCCGGCCTCTTGCTCGCCTCGATCCTGCTGCTGCTGACCGGACTGTTCGCCACACGGCGCTTCTGATCACCGGCCACCCCGGACTTCTCTCGGGCGCGGTTTGCGTTAAACTTCCCCTGGGTTCAACAACGGAGCAATCGAATGGGAATTGGTGGAATCAGCATGTGGCAGTTGTTGATACTGCTGCTGATCGTGGTTCTGGTGTTCGGCACCAAGCGACTGCGCAACATGGGCGGAGACCTCGGTGCCGCCGTGAAGGGCTTCCGCAAAGGAATGGAGGAAGAACAGAAGCCGGAAGAGGACTCCGAGCCTGACCGGATTACCTCCGAAACTGCCGCGAAAAAGACATCGGATGAAAAAGCCCGCGACAAGGAACTGAGCGGCTGATCCGAGCTCATGTTCGACATCGGTTTCACCGAAATCCTGCTGCTATCGCTCGTTGGGCTGATGGTCCTGGGCCCCGAACGGCTGCCGCGGGTCGCCCGCACACTGGGCAGGATGGCGCAGAAGGCGCGTGCCAGCTGGCTCAGCCTGAGGCGCCAGGTCGAGGCCGAGATGCGGGCGGAAGACATGAAGATTCCGATCGAAAAATTCCAGAAAAATATCAAGGACACGGTAGACAACTTCCGTAGCGAGGCGACCGGCGGCGAACGCACCTCCAAGCCCGCGGCAAGCTCCGAAGACGCGGCAAAATCCGAAGACGCGACGGACCCGCAACGTGACTGACAGCCAGGACCACGAACAGAGTTTCTTTGAACACCTGATCGAGCTGCGCAGCCGCCTGCTCAAGTCCTCGGCTGCCGTGCTGATCATTCTCCTGATCCTGCTTCCCTTTGCGCGCCGCATATACTCCATTCTTGCCGCGCCGCTGACGGCCGTGCTGCCCGAGGGCAGCAGCATGATCGCCATCGACGTTGCGTCACCTTTCCTCACGCCGTTCAAAATGGCCCTGCTGCTGGCCCTGATCCTCGCCATTCCCTTCGTGCTGTACCAGGCCTGGGCGTTCGTCGCACCCGCGCTCTACCGCGAAGAGAAAAAACTGGCACGGCCGTTACTCTATTCCAGCGTCATCCTGTTCTACACCGGCTGCGCCTTCGCCTACTTCGTCGTGTTTCCGCTGGTATTCGGATTTTTCACGCGCGTGGCACCGGAAGGCGTCACGGTGATGACGGACATCAGCAAGTACCTGGATTTCGTCATCACGCTTTTTCTCGCCTTCGGCCTTACCTTCGAAGTGCCGATTGCGACCATCGTGCTGGTGGCGACCGGTGTCACGACGGTGGAGAAACTGAAGAAAGCGCGTGCTTACGTGATCGTGGGCGCCTTCGCCCTCGGCATGATGCTGACGCCGCCGGACGTCATTTCCCAGACGCTTCTCGCACTGCCGATGTGGGCCCTGTTTGAATTCGGACTCCTGATGGCCCGTATTCTGCTCCCGCACCGTGAATCGGCCGGCGACGACGATGAAACTGCGGGTCAGGCCAGCAACTGACCGTCATCCCCGTCTGAAGAGGGCTCTTCCGGTGGGGTTTCCAGCACAAAAATCCGGCTGAACGAACAGTACTGGGTGCCAAAAAGCAGCAGCTGAAACAGCAGCAGCAGGGCCATGATCAGGCCCATGCTGATCGAACCCAGCAGGGGACCGGCGGCGGCCATCTGCAACAGCAGCGCCGTCAGCAGCATGAACGGCACGGTCACCAGCAAAAGCGCCAGACCGAGCGCCAGCATCGGGCGCCAATTGGCCATCAGCGCCTTCATACCCTGCACCAGCGCCCGCCCGAGCCGGTAATTTCGAAACCAGACCAGGGGGATCGAGAAAAAGGTGATGGTTCCGCCAACCGCGATGCTGATGGCGAAAGCGGCGAACAGGCGAATCATGAAACCCGGGTCGATTTCTTCCAGCACGGTCGCATCGCCCTGCTGCAAGCGCATCAGCAGGGTCTCGTCGATCTGTGTCGTGCTGCCGAGCACGAAGGAGACACAAAGGATGCTGATGCCGATCAATAAAGCGCCGGTGGCAAAAAAGCGGCCCAGGTGGGATGGAGAAAACAACGGTGCAAACAGCACCATCGGGCTGGGCGGCTTGTTCAGGGCGGCGCGGTGAAACGCTTCCAGGATTCCGGCGGTGAGCGCGGGAACCGAGAGCACGACGATAACCCCCAGCAGGGGCAACTGCACCAGGCTGAGCACCAGCTGCATCAGCAGCGCAATAATCAGCAGCCGGGCAGCCTGCGAGCGGAGCAGCGACAGGCTTTGAACGAGCCAGGAAAAGCCCTGCGAGGCCTCGAGTACCCTGAAATCCCTGTGCTTTGAATCCGGCGGATTCATTCTCGCACCGCCGCGAATTTCCGCGCGTCCGCGCTCCAAGCGGGCGCGTCGTGCAAGGCCTGAATCACGTCTTCCGGATGATCGACCAGCAACCACATATCGCGGTGCCGCTCTGCCATGAAACGCTCGAGCACCGCGTTGTCCAGGAAATCCGCCAGGCGGTCGTAATAACCGTTGGT
>JASFSI010000075.1:0-7340 GCA_050114495.1 Lysobacterales bacterium
TGGCGCTGGCGTTCCTGTTCATGAGCGGAAGCCCAGCCTACACGGTGGTCATGATCAAGGTCGCCACCATGGGTCAGCAGGCCACCGCGGACCACAGCCGCGCCATGGGCCGCTCGCTGCTGGAATCCACCTTGTGGGGCGGAGTGGGCGCCGTGATCGGCTGGAATGTGCTGTCCATCTGGCCTTCCCTAATGCTCTACACCCTGCTTATCGCGCTGGCTGCGCTGTTGTTCGGGCGCTGGATTTTTCGCGGCCAGGCGCTGCACCCGAAGAGCCAGATGGCGTCTTACGCCTTCCTGACCCTGGTGGTCATCCTGGCGCCTGCCGCGCTGGACGGAGCCGGCAGTTCGGGCGCCGGGCCGGCTTTCTGGAGCCGCCTTGGGCTGTTCGTGCTGATCGCGGTTTACGGCACGGTTGCGGTTCGCGTATTCGACGCGTTCTGGCCGGGGCCGGCAGGGGATTCGACGGCCTGAGGCCAACACCGTCATTCGGCGTTTCTCTTGACCCAGGTTCTTGCCCTGCGCGAACCTAGATCGAATAATCTTGCCTTCTCAAGGAGGGTACGGCGATGTCATACAACCTCAGGAATCGCAGCTTTCTCAAACTCAAGGACTTCAGCAAGCGGGACGTGGAGTACCTGCTGGACCTCGCCCGGGACCTCAAGCGCGCCAAGTACGGCGGCTACGAGGAGCAAAAACTCCGCGGCAAGAACATTGCGCTGATTTTCGAGAAAGCGTCAACACGCACGCGCTGCGCCTTCGAGGTGGCTGCCTACGACCAGGGCGCCAACGTCACCTACCTCGACCCCGCAAGTTCCCACATCGGCAAAAAAGAATCGATCCGGGACACCGCCCGGGTGCTGGGCCGCATGTACGACGCCATCGAGTACCGCGGACATTCGCAGGAGATCGTTGAGGAATTGGCTGCCTGGGCCGGTGTGCCGGTGTACAACGGCCTCACCGACGAGTGGCATCCGACGCAGATGGCGGCCGACCTGATGACCATGCAGGAACACCTGCCGCGACCGTGGCATGAAATTTCCTACTGCTATCTCGGCGACGCCCGCAACAACATGGGCAGTTCGCTGATGATCGCGGGCTGCCTGATGGGCATGGACGTGCGTATCGCCGCGCCGAAATCCCTGTGGCCCGACGAGGAACACATTGCCTTTGCGCGTGACCTGGAAAGCGCCAGCATGGGAAGGCTGACGCTGACCGAAGACCCCGCCGAGGGCGTTCAGAATGTCGATTTCATCCACACGGACGTATGGGTGTCGATGGGTGAAGCGCCGGACGTGTGGGCCCAGCGGATCGAACTGCTCAAGCCCTACCAGGTCAACCGCGCAATCATGGCGGCCTCGGGCAACCCGCGCGTCAAGTTCATGCACTGCCTGCCCGCCTTCCACAACCTGGAAACGGAGGTCGGACGCGAAATCCATGAAAAATTCGGCCTGGATGCGATGGAAGTGACCGATGACGTGTTCGAGTCACCGGCCGGCATCCAGTTCGAGCAGGCGGAAAACCGCGTGCATTCGATCAAGGCGATCCTGGTGGCGACGCTGCATGGCTAGGCACAAGCAGCCCATCGTGATCGCGCTGGGCGGAAACGCCCTGCTGCGGCGCGGACAGGTACTCAACGCCGAGAACCAGCGCGATAACATTCGCATCGCCGCGCAGCAGCTTGCCGTGGTTCACGAGCACCACAGCCTGGTAATCGCGCACGGCAACGGCCCCCAGGTCGGCCTGCTGGCGCTGATGGACGCCCATTACGAAGCCGTCGATCCGTACCCGCTGGACGTGCTCGGCGCCGAAACCGTCGGCATGATCGGCTACATGATCGAGCAGGAACTCGGCAACATCATTCCGCCCGACGATCACATCGTCACGGTCCTGACCCAGATCGTCATCGATCCCAGGGACAAGGCCTTTCAGAACCCCACCAAGCCGGTCGGCCCCGTGTACGAGCGCGAAGAAGCGGAACGTCTGCAAAAAGAGAAAGGCTGGGCCATCGCGCCGGACGGGCCTTATTACCGGCGCGTCGTGGCCTCGCCCGAACCGCAGCGCATCATCGAAATCGATGCCATCCGCCTGCTCGTCGACGAGGGCATCGTCGTGATCTGCGCCGGCGGCGGAGGCATCCCGACCGCTTACCGCGGCAACAAGCTGTACGGCGTCGAGGCGGTCATCGACAAGGACCTGGCCGCCGGCCTGCTGGCGCGCAGCCTGAACGCAGAGAAGTTCGTCATGCTCACCGACGTCGCCAACGTTTATCTGGACTACGGCACGGATCATCAGCGCGCGATCATCGCCGCCCACCCCGATGCGATGGAGGAGTTCTCCTTTGCCAGCGGTTCGATGGGGCCGAAGGTCAAGGCCGCCTGCCGCTTTGTCCATGAAACCGGGCGCGGCGCGGCGATCGGCCGTCTGCGTGACCTTCGGGACGTCGTGGCCGGGCGGGCCGGTACGCTGATTTCCAATGCCGTGGAAGGCATTCGTTTCGCCGAGCCGGGTGACGCCTAGCGCTCGATCGTATAGCTGACGTCGACACCCGTCTGGCGTTCACCCGACGTACCCATGATGCCCCAGCCGCGGCCGAGATCGTAGCGGACGGAGATCACGCTGCTTTCGTCGAATACGCCGATGCCGTAGCTGACGAACACGCGCGGTGCAATATAAGTGCCCACGCTGACCGCGCCCGAACCGCGTTCCATGTTGAAATCGCTGCCCGTGACCAGCAGTGTCTGTGCCCGCTCCCGGGTCGTCATCGGCGTGGTATACGGTTCCAGCTGGGGGCGCCTGAGCGTGCCCGTCACCCACAGCCCCGCGCGACGGACTTCCGAGTTGCCGTAGATTTCCCGCTCGGCGCGAATGTTCAGGTGCGGATTGTCGGCGGGCACACCGGGAAAACCGATCCTGCCCTCGGTAATTTCCAGCCGCTGTCCAAAAGCGAGCACCAGGCCGCTGAGGTTGAAACCACCATTAGCAAGCGGAATGGCCGGACCGTTCCATTCGAATCGCGCCTGTCCGCTGACGTCTGCCTCGGCCACCGAGAGGTCAACCTCGACGTCGTTCCCCACCACGACATCGAGTTGACCAAACACGTCGATGCGCCGCGGCTTGCCGTTGGCAGCCTGGCTTTGCGGCGGGGTCCCGGCAACGATTACAACGTCCGGGCTTTCCACCACTCTCGGAGCAGGAAGGACCGAGGGCGCCAGGCGCGCGGACGGAATGACCACCTGCCCGTCGACATGCAGCGCAGCTCCGTACCACGCCAGGCGAAAATCGGGATGGGTCACCAGCCGCAGATCGTTGCTGTCAAACAGCACCAGGTCTTCACCGCTGACGTCGATCTGGACCGACGGATCAAGAGGCTTGCTCAGGTCGATAAGCCCCTCGATGTGCCCTTCGCCTTTTCGCGTCCTGAACTCTCCCGCCAGGCTGGTACGGCCACTGCCGTCGGCTTGCCCGGAGATCTGCATGGCCGACAGCACCAGCCCGCTGGCGGCATGCCGAACGTAACCGTCGGTCAGCGCCACCCGGCCCTGAAGCCACGGGTGACCCAGTGTGCCGAGTACGCTCATGTCGATATCGAGTTCACCCCGGATTTCATCGGCAAGCGGCAGGAACATGGCCAGCGCGTCGAGATCGTCGAGGTCCGCAACGAGACGGCCCGAAACGGGCGCATCCAGGCCATCGTCGAGTCGACCGCTTTTGAAATCCAGGTCAATCCGCCCCTGGTCGACGATGGGAAGATCGAACGTTCCGGCCGTGATGGCCCCTGCTTCCATTCGCAGGCCGATCGTGCCCTCGCCGGTAGTGAATATCGGTTCCTGCTCCATTGGGAAACCAACCGCTCCCGGCGATAGCGTGAACCGTGCATCCACTTCCAGGCCGGTTGCCGGCGGTTTTCGCAGCGTGGCATGGCCGGCCAGCGACTGGGTGAACTCAAAATCACCACCGAGGCCGCTGACCAGGCTGAGCGGAACCCGGTCGAGGTCGGCGCCGGCAAGCAGTCCGGAGTCTTTTGACCACTCACCGTCGAGGCAGGCGCGCGCCCTGCCGGCAACGTCCAGGCAAGCCGTTTCAAGCGCAAACCGCTGCAGCGAAACGTCGAGCGGCGCGCCCTGCTCGAGCCGCAGCAATTCATCCGGGCCGGATTCCAGCAGCAGGGAATCGAGCCGGCCCCGCCAGCGCCATGCCAGCCATGCATCCGAGGTGTTCTGCACAGCCCCGGGCAGGTGGGCCGACAAGCGGTACCCGGAATCACTGGCCTGCAGTTCGAAATCCTGTCGCGCACGCCCGATATCCGCGGTGACGACAGCCGTATCCAGATGAAACTCGCCGATGCCGGCTCCCGCGAGGTTTGCCCGCAAGACACCGAACTGTTCCGGTCCCTGGCCCGGCTGGCTGACAAGGCGGATACCGTCGAGCCGGTACTCGCCCCATGCGAGACCGCTGCCTTCCAGGTCAATCTCAAGACGCGGGAAACCCTCGCCGGCAGCCAGGCGCCCCGTGCCCCGCAAGCGCCCGGCCGCTTCAGGCAGAAAATCCTGCAGTTCGGGCACGTCCGCTTCGAACAGGATGCCTTCGTTCCGCTCGAGGCTGCCGTTCAGCCGGACACTCGAACCCGACGACTGCAGGGTCAAGTCCTCAAAGGCCAACCCATCCGTCCGATAACGCATGCGGCCGTTCGCCGTCACCGTTCGCGTGTCGACGTCGGCACGAAGGTCTTGCGCAAGCAGACGAAACTCCACCGGGTCGAGGCTGCCGGCAATAGCAAGCCCGCCGCTCAGCACGGCACCCCATTCCGGGTAAATCGGCCCCGTAGCGACCCGATCCATTTCGATGCGGGCCTCCAGGGCGCGCTCTTCGGACCAGTCGTAACGGCCTTCACCGCTGATTCGTCCGCCAAGCACCCGGGCCTCGGGCACGACGACTTTGGCTCCTTTCCTGTCGCCCTCCGCCCGGAAAGACAGGTCCCCTGCCGCAATGCCGGGCGCCGCCAGTTCGGCGGAACCTTCCATCTCCCAGTCGTCGATCCAGCCGGTCAACTGCAGCTGCCCACCACTGCTCTGGACCTGCACCGATTCGCGGTCCGGAGGCCAGGTGAAATCACGCCATTCGACGCGCCCATCGAACCGCGTTTTCTCCAGGTCCATCTCGCCGGCAGCCGCCAGTTCGAAGCGGTCCAGAACGGCCGATCCGTCAATCATCAAACGGTAGGCACCGTAGCTGCCCCGCAATTCGGCAGACCCCCGGATCTGCAGGGGCTCGGAAATATTTTCCAGTGCGAGCCCGTATTCGCCCTCCGCATCCAGTTCAACCCTGAACGGCCGTGACAGGGCAAGCTGTCCACTGAGGTCCAGGCGTCCGCCCTCCATAAGCAGCCCGGCCTGCCGCAGTGACAGCTTCTCTTGCACCGCAGCGGAAGCAACGACGGTCTTTGCGTGAAAAAGCGTTTGATTGTCCGCATCGATGACCGTCAGCCCCGTGACTTCGAGTCGCTCCACGTTGACCGGGAACGGCAGGCTCAGTGACTGCGGCAATGCACCGTTCTCGCCGGAAGGGGTCGTATCCGGAATGATGACCTGCAAACCCGCTACCTCGAGGAAGCGAACATTCAGCCGCAGGGGGCCAAGTCGCGGTGACAGCGCCAGGGCAAGTCGATCGGCTTTCACGCTGATGCCTTCACCTTCGAAGCGCGGTTCGATCAGCGTCAATCCGCGGGACAGATCGCCCTCGTAGGCGGAAAATTCCAGGCCGGGCGCCTGGTCGCTGACGGCACGGATCACCCAGCCCGCACCGGTTTCCGTGCGCAGCGTCACGAAGACCAGGGATACGCTCAGCAGCAACACCATCAGCAGCGCCGCCAGGACGATTTTCAGCCCGCGACTCATAACAGCGAAACCCCGATGGTGAAATGAATGCGCCAGGGCCGATCAGGCAGGTCCAGCGCCTGTGCCAGGTCGACGCGAACCGCGCCCACGATGGAATACCATCGCACACCGATACCCGCACCTTTCTTGAGCCCGGCCTCACCCCAGTCATTGAAGGCGTTGCCCGCATCAAAAAACGCCGCAAGCGACCAGTCGTTCAGGATCCGGCGCTCCACCTCGATGCTGGCGGCGACGATGTTGTTGGATCCGATGTTGTTGTCGCTCAGCGTTTCGAATCCGTAGCCCCGCACACTGGTGCTGCCACCCGCCTTGAAGCGGTAAAGATTCGGCAACTGCGTGACGGAAACGACCAGCGGCTGCTGGTCCACGATCACCTCCACATCCCTGACGGTCGCATCGCTGTAACCGAGCTCACCCCGTGCCAGCAGTTTCCAGTCTTCGCCAAGCCGGGCCGACCAGCGCGCCGAGAGATAGGCCTGCACGAAATTGAAATCGGAACCCCAGGCATCGTTCGAAACGAAGCCCCACGCCCGTAGCTGCTCGCCGGTGCTTTCGAAACCCTGCTCGCCCGTATTCGACATCTCGTATTCCACTCCCAGAGAAAGGTTGCGGCTGGTCTCTCCCAGCACCGGTGCAACGGTTCGCGTTACGCTCTCCGCACTGGGCGTGTAATCGAGGTTTTCGTCTAGGTATTCCAGAAACAGCGTTTCGAACCACTGCCGCCGCCCGCGGTCGCGGTCCAGTACGCTCACGTGACCCAGGCGCAGCGAATGATCCGCGATATCCACGTCGCCCAGGTTATAGAGCGTCTCGTCATCGAAGCGATCCCGGATTTTGGGCGTCTCGCTCTCGCGCTTGAGCAACGCACCGGCACTCCAGAACCGGCGTGAGCTCGATGAGCGGGGCACCCGGTAATTTGCGCGCACGTGATACTCATCGTTGTGATCCTGCCAACCCGTGGCCAGGGAGAAACTGTCGCCGCGTCGCGAAACGAGGTGCCGGTTCCAGCTCAACAGGGCCCGTGCTCCGGTATCGCTGCCCATGCCGATCGTGCCCTGCCAGGTATTCGGAGGCCTGGGTTCCAGGCGCACATCGAGATCGACCCGTGGCGGCCGTTCCTCCAGTCGCCGGTCCTCCGTGATCTCGGCCGTGCGAAAGTAGCCGACGCGCCAGAGATCGACGCGAAAACGTTCAAGCAGCCAGGCATCGTAGGGGTCGCCGGATTGGAACCGGGGAAGATTTTCCAGTATGTACGGAAAAACCTGGTCCTGGTGAAACCGGACTTCACCCATGACGGCCCGGGGCCCGGTGTCGAGTTCGAGTTCCAGTCGGGCTTCGTTGCGATCGAGATCCAGCGCGATACGGTGCCGCGTAAAAGAAGCCAGCAGGTAGCCCTTGTCTGCGGCCATATTCAAGGCGCGCTGTTTTTCCTTTTCCCATACCG
>JASFSI010000076.1:0-7306 GCA_050114495.1 Lysobacterales bacterium
GCAAGATATACTTGACATTAAGTCAGTTATATCTTACATTTGCACCATGAAACCCTCCAGGCTGAACAACCGGGTCAAGCTCGCCCGAATCGAAAAAGGCCTCAACCAGGCCCAGTTGGCCGAACGAGCGGGCGTGACGCGCCAGACCATCGGGCTTATCGAGGCCGGCGGCTACAACCCCACCCTGAAGCTGTGTATCGAACTCGCCAGGGCGACCGGAAAAACGCTGGACGACCTGTTCTGGAACACGGGAGATCACTGATGTTCACAAAAAGAAATCCAATCGACGAGCGCTCGCGCTCAAATACGGCTTACGCGGCAGCCATCTGGCTCGGCGTGACCCAGGTTTTGCTGGCCGGCGTGGTCTTTTTTCGGCTCTATGTTCTCGGCCAGCCGGACGAAGAAATTCGGGACTTCCAGGCCGTACTGGCCATCTCGCTGTTCGGATTCATGGGTCTGCAGTTGTTCCTCGGCGGCATCCTCCCGGTGCTGTCGTGGAAAGGCCTGCTGCTCGCATGGGCGCTGCTGGCGGCCGTCATCACGATCGTTTGCCTGTTCATCTATGGCTGGCCGAATCCGGACGACTGGATGAATACGTGGTTGCCGGCGCTGGCCGGTCCCGCCCTGCTGGTAGCGGCATACGGTATCGTCGCGCGGCTGGGCCAGTGGCGCATCGACCGGCAGATTCGAGCGCTGGAAGACTGAACCCGGATCCGGGCCTTCGCCAGGGATCGCATGGTGCAGCCTGATCCATGCGTATCGCGCGCTATCCCGAAAGGATTCCGGGGCCACGTCGCGCCGCAACAGACCGGCGAAACATGGCTTTCCTTGCAAGGATCGATGACAATAGGGATGGATCTCCCATCCAGCGGAGACAAGTGTGCAAGTCCTGGTACTCAAAAAGGTCTGCTTGTACATGACGGTGATTGCGCTTCTGTTGGCCTGGACGCGCACGGCGGACGGCCAGGCACCCACGGAAGCGGAAGCGGAATCACCGGCGCAGGCAGCGCTCGTGCTCGATATCGAAGGGCCCATCGGCCCGGCGACGCGGGACTTTATCACCCGGACCATCGAGCAATCGAATCCTGAACAGGTGGCGCTGCTGATCCTTCGCCTCGATACGCCGGGTGGCCTGGACGCTTCCACCCGGGATATCGTCAAGGCGATCCTGGCCTCTCCGATACCCGTGGCGACGTTCGTCGCGCCCGAAGGTGCGCGCGCCGCCAGCGCGGGCACCTACATCCTGTACGCCAGCCACCTGGCGGTCATGAGTCCCGCGACCAATCTCGGAGCCGCCACGCCCGTTGCGATGGGCGCGCCCCAGGGTGCTGCGCCGGGAACCGGCCGGCCGGGTAAAGGATCCAAAGCGGCCGAACCGGAAGCCGCGGGCGCAGGCGGCGATGCGGAAGCGCCGGTGCCCGATGATTCCTCCGATGCCATGTCGCGCAAGGCGGTCAACGACTCGGCCGCGTGGATCAGGGGACTGGCTCGCCTGCGCGGCCGCAATGCCGACTGGGCGGAGGAAGCCGTGCGGGCGGCGGAGAGCATCACCAGCGAACAGGCGCTGGAACTCGGGGTGATCGATTTCATCGCCGTCGACCTGGGCGACCTGCTGGAGCAGGCCCATGGCCGGCAGGTCGAGGTAGGCCACCGTATCATCACGCTCAATACCCGCGGGCTTACGACTGAAGCGGTCAAGCCGGACTGGCGCAACACCTTCCTGGCGGCGATCACCAGCCCGACGATCGCGTACCTGCTGTTGCTGATCGGCATCTACGGACTGATCCTGGAAGGCTATCACCCGGGCGCGATCCTGCCCGGCGTGACCGGGGCCATCTGCCTGCTGCTCGCGCTTTACGCCTTGCAGATGCTGCCGGTGAACTACGCCGGCCTGGGGCTGATCCTGCTTGGAGTGATCCTGATGATTGCCGAGGTCATGGCGCCCAGCTTCGGCGCGCTGGGCATCGGCGGCATTATCGCCATGGTGATCGGTTCCATCATCCTGATCGATACCGATGTTCCCGGGTTCCAGGTATCGATGCCGCTCATCGGCGCCCTGGCGGTGACCGGTGCGCTCGGCCTGATGGCGATCATCGGCTTCGCCGTGAAAGCGCGTCAGCGACCGGTGGTTTCCGGCCGGGAGCAACTCATCGGCGCGCAGGGTGTTGCACTGGCCGGCTTCGACGAAACCGGGGAAGTGTTCGTACACAGCGAACGCTGGACCGCGATCAGCGACAGGCCGGTATTCGAGGGACAACGGGTCGAGGTAACGGGACTCGAGGACCTGACCTTGCGGGTCCGCCCACTCGACGATTGAACGGGAGACGAACGACCATGTTTGATTATCTGTTCGGAATCATTGCGCTGTTGATTTTCGGTATCCTGATCAACGCCATCAAGATCCTGCGGGAGTACGAGCGCGGTGTCATTTTCCAGCTCGGCCGCTTCTGGAAAGTGAAGGGGCCGGGCCTGATCATCGTCATTCCGGTGATCCAGCAGATGGTGCGCGTGGACCTGCGCGTGATCGTGATGGACGTACCCACCCAGGACGTGATTTCGCGCGACAACGTTTCGGTGAAAGTGAACGCGGTCGTGTATTTCCGTGTTATCGACCCGGAAAAAGCGATCATCCAGGTCGAGCGCTACCTGGAGGCCGTGAGCCAGCTGGCCCAGACGACGCTGCGGTCCGTGCTGGGACAGCACGAACTCGACGACATGCTGGCCGAGCGCGACGCGCTGAACAAGGACATCCAGGGTATCCTCGACCGCCAGACGGATGCCTGGGGCATCAAGGTCGCCAACGTGGAGATCAAGCACGTGGACCTGGACGAAAGCATGGTCCGGGCGATTGCGGCCCAGGCCGAAGCGGAGCGCCAGAGGCGCGCCAAGGTCATCCACGCCACCGGCGAAAAGCAGGCAGCCAAGGAATTGGTCGAAGCGGCCCATATGCTGGACCAGGCGCCCAGCGCCATCCAGCTTCGCTACATGCAGACGCTGACCGAAATCGCGGGTGACAAGAGTTCGACCATCGTTTTTCCGCTGAACCTGCTCGACAAGATTCGAGGCGCCACGGATTGAGGATCGAACGGCGGACCCGGGCGCTGAAATGAAAAAGAGCGGGCCGAAGCCCGCTCTTTTTTCAACCTGAACCGAAAGTCTACTCCTCGCCCATGAACGGGTAGCCGAAGTCCGTCGGCGGCACGAAGGTCTCCTTGATCGTCCGGGTGGAAACCCAGCGCATCAGGTTCGCGGCCGAACCGGCCTTGTCGTTGGTGCCGGAAGCGCGGCCACCGCCGAAGGGCTGCTGGCCGACCACGGCTCCGGTGGGCTTGTCGTTGATATAGAAGTTGCCGGCAGAGTGTTCGAGTCGGCCAATCGCGAAACTGGCCGCTTTACGATCACTGGCGAACACGGCGCCGGTCAGCGCATACATCGACGCGGTGTCGCACAGGTCGAGTGTCTCTTCGAATTGCTCATCCTGGTAGACGTATACCGACAAGACCGGGCCGAAAATCTCCTCGACCATCGTCTTGAAGTGCGGATCCTCGGACAGGATGACGGTGGGCTCAATGTAGTAACCAACGCTGTCGTCGCAACCACCGCCGATGATGATTTCGGCGCCTTCGTTTTCGTTCGTGTAATCGAGATAGCCCTTGATCGAGTCAAAGGCCGCCCGGTCGATGACCGCGCCGACAAAGTTGCGGAAGTCGGTCGGCGGACCCATGGTGATTTTAGCGATCTCTGTTTCCAGGCCGGCCTTCACTTCCGGCCACAGCGATTTCGGGATGAACGCCCGGCTCGCCGCCGAGCATTTCTGACCCTGGTATTCGAATGCACCCCGAACCATGGCGGTCACCAGCGCAGGCACGTCCGCACTGGCGTGCGCGAAGATGAAATCCTTGCCGCCGGTCTCGCCCACGATGCGCGGGTAGGAGCGGTAGTTGTGGATGTTCTCGCCAATGGTCTTCCACATGCCCTGGAACACCCGGGTCGAACCGGTGAAATGAATGCCGGCCAGGTGCGGGCTGGCCAGCGCGGTATCGCCGACGTCGGCGCCGGAACCCGGCACGAAGTTGATCACGCCCGGCGGCAGCCCGGCTTCTTCCAGGATCTGCATGAACAGCCACGGCGTATAGACCAGCGATGATGCCGGCTTCCAGACCACCGTGTTGCCCATGATCGCGGGCGCCGTCGGCAGGTTGCCGGCAATCGCCGTGAAATTGAACGGCGTGACGGCGAAAACGAAGCCTTCGAGCGGCCGGTACTGCACGAAGTTCCAGACGCCCGGCGAGGATTCCGGCTGGTTTTCGTAAATCTGCTGCGCGTAGGCCACGTTGAAACGCAGGAAATCGATCAGTTCACAGGCGGCGTCGATTTCCGCCTGGAAAGCCGTCTTGCCGCCGTTCAGCATCGAGCCGGCGTTCATCACGTGGCGGTATTTCGTTGCCAGCAGTTCAGCGGCCTTGAGAAAAATGGCGGCACGTTCCTCCCAGCGGAATGTCTGCCAGCCGGCCTGGGCGGCGACGGCCGCGTCGATGGCTTTCTGCACTTCCTCCGGGCCGGCCTTGTGATAGCTACCGAGCACGTGCTGGTGGTCGTGCGGCATGACGCATTGGGCCACGCGGCCGGTCTTGACCCGCTCGCCGCCGATCACCAGCGGTATTTCGACCTGTTTGCTCGCCAGTTCGGCGAGAGCGGCTTTCAGCGCCGCTTTTTCGGACGTGCCGGGCGCGTAGTCGAGCACCGGCTCGTTCATTGGAAAGGGAGTATTGATAACAGCGTTGTTCATCAGGTTCATCGTCTGCGCCCCTAGAGTCCGGGATGGATATGTTTGAGTCCGAACGTAACTTTACTCGCCCCGACCCCTGTATTTCAGCCCTGGCGAGGGACTTGCCTGATGATGGTCAATCGGCGGTTGCGGGCGAAAGGCGCCCGGGCCGGGTGGGGCCAGAAACCGGGCACGCCGGCAGCCGGACGCTGCTGACCGTGGCCTCGATAAACGCCGGCGGATGAGATCAGGTTTTGCCTGAACGCCGCGAAATTCGCTGACCGGTTCGTTGACACAGATCAATTAATTGCAAATGAGAATCATTGTCGTTTAGATCGATGAAGGGTATGATTGAATCCAAACGATAATCATTCGCATTTAGAGGCAAATACCGATGTACCGACTGAACATCAGGGCCCTGCCCGCGGCCGTGGCCGTTGTGCTGTTTACCGCCAGCCAGCCAAACCCGGCCCGCGCCGAAATTGAAAACTGCTTTAGCCCGGCGAACAGCGGTGCCCCGGCCAACGGGCCGAGCTGCGGCCCGATGGAACAAGTCACGATTCTTGCCATGGCCGAAGACGTCATCGACGTCACCGGGGCGGTCAGCGTCATTACCGCCGAGGACCTGGAAGAATTCAAAGCGACCGATGTCCAGCGTGTCCTGCGCCAGGCGCCGGGCGTATCGATCCAGGTGGAAGACGGGTACGGACTGCGGCCCAACATCAGCATCCGCGGCACGCCGGCCGAACGTTCCAGCCGCATCACGCTGCTGGAAGACAATATCCTGATCGCCCCGGCGCCCTACTCGGCCCCTGCAGCCTACTACTTCCCGACGTTCGGACGCATCAGCCGGGTGGAAATCCTCAAGGGCCCGGCCTCCATCACCCAGGGCCCGTACACCATGGGCGGAGCGCTCAACCTGATCTCGACACCGATCCCGGGCTCCAGCCAGGGCACGCTGCTGGGTGAGTACGGCAGCGACAACACCTGGCGCGCGCATGCCTGGTACGGCGGCGGCAACGACAAAGCCCGCTTCCTTGCAGAGACCCATCAATGGCAGTCGGACGGTTTCCAGTCCATCGACCGCAGCGGGCGCAACACCGGCTTTGAAAAGTCCGATTACGTCGCCAAGCTGCAGTTCAATAACGACCCGGCCAGCAGCACGCGCCACTTTTTAGACATCAAGCTGCAGAGCTCGGAGGAGCAGTCCCGCCAAAGCTACCTTGGCCTGACCGATGCGGACTTCAGGCGCGACAGCATGCGTCGTTACGGGGCCTCGCTCGAAGACGAGATGGACAACGAGCACAGCCAGGTCGTTTTGAGCTGGAGTATGGAATTCGAGGGCGGCGCCAGGCTCAACGTGACCGGCTACAACAACGAGACCGAGCGCGCCTGGTACAAAACCGAAGGCATCGACTTCGACGGCAGCGAAAACGCGCAGGAGTTTGCGCGAACCAGCTGGGCAAGAGTGGTCGAAGCGGTCAACCTGGGTCAATCCGTCGGCGATGTCAGCGCCCGGGACATGGCGGCCATCCTCAACGGTGCGGACACGGCGCCCGGCTCGATCCAGTTGCGCAACAACTCGCGTGAGTACTATTCGCGTGGCCTGCAGGCTGCGATGGACTGGGAACTGGCCGGTCAAACTGCGCGCCACACGGTGCAGGTGGGATTGCGCTACCACGAAGACGAGGAAGACCGCCTGCAGCGCAACGACACCTGGCAGCAGCGGGACGGCAGACTGGTCCTCAACGACGTCGGCCTGCTGGGCAACGCCGGAAACCGCGTGCAAAACGCCGAGGCCTGGTCGGCATTCATCCACGACAGAATCGAGTGGAACGCCTGGACGTTCACGCCGGGTCTGCGCTTTGAATCCATCGACCTCTCGCGGGTGGACTACGACACCTCGGGAGAAGACCCGGCTTCGCGGGACCCGGACAACGTGAAAAGCGTCCGATCCAATGAAGTGGACGTGTGGATCCCCGGCGTCGGCCTGCTGTTCGACTTCAACGATGAACTGCGCCTGGTGGCCGGTGTCCACCGGGGTTTCAGCACCCCGGGCAACAAGCCCGGCGTGGACCCGGAAGAGTCCGTCAATTACGAACTGGGCCTGCGCTGGACCACCGACAGGATCGCCCTGGACGTCATGGCTTTCTACAACGACTACGAAAACCTGGTCGGCGTCTGCACCAACTCCTCCGGCGCGGATTGCGAGCCTGGCGATTCTTTCAACGGTAAAGGCGTTACCGTGCCCGGCATCGAGGTCAGTTTTTACGCTGACCTGGAAAACGACACGGGCTGGTCCTTTCCGATCAACCTGGCCTACACCTGGATGGACGCCGAATTCCAGGACAGCTTCGATTCGGACTTTTTCGGTGACGTCATGAAGGGCGACCCGGTGCCGTACATTCCGAACCAGCAGGCACGCGCATCCCTCGGCGCCGAGTTCAGTAAGTTTGCCGGCTACATCAGCTACACCTTCGTCGACAGCGTCTGCACCCAGGCCGCCTGCGGCGCATTCGAACAAACGGAAGCAGCCCA
>JASFSI010000077.1:0-7289 GCA_050114495.1 Lysobacterales bacterium
GCTCACGCTCACCCAGCAGCAGCAGCACGTCACCTGCCTGCAATTCCAGTTCGCGCACGCGGTCGCTGATACGCCGTCCTTGACGGGATACACCGAGCAGGGTCACCCCGTGACGGTACATGAGGCGCATCGATCGCGCGGAACGCTTTTCCGCCCGCGAACCGCGCGGTACGACGGCCTCGAGCATGGTTTGCTCAGAATCCGGCAGCGCGTTCCTGCCTTTGCTGTTGCCCGCATATTCGAGCTTCAGCGAGCCGACAAAGCCCTCGATGCCCGAAGCATCGGCCTTGAGGACCAGCACGTCTCCGCGCCGCATCTCGACTCGGCGGGCCGCGCCGGGCTGCCGCACACCGCGTCGCACCAGGCCCAGCACTTGGACATCGTGCTCCACCGCAACATCATCCAGTTCGCGTACTCGCTGACCAACGGCCGGGGACCCCGCCGGTACGCTGACCTCGGCGACATAACTGCCCAGCTCGAACAGTTCCTTCGCGGCGTTGTGCTTGCCGCGGGCTTGCGGAATCAGGCGCCAACCCAGCAGGGCGACAAAAACGACACCAACCGACGCCACCGCCAGGCCCACCGGGGTGAAGTCGAACATGCCGTAGGGCTCGCCCAGCGCGCTGCCGCGGTACTCGGCGATGACGATGTTGGGCGGCGTGCCGATCAGGGTGATCATGCCGCCGAGTATCGAGGCGAAGGAGAGCGGCATCAGGCTCAGCGCGGGACTGCGTTTCGCCTTGGCCGCGGCTTGCATGTCCAGCGGCATCAGAAGTGCGAGCGCTGCAACATTGTTCATGACCGCGGACAAGGCCGCCGCGAAACCGGACATGATGCCGATGTGCGCTCCGAGTTTTCGCGAGGACACGATGAAGTAGCGGGCGAACCACTCGATGACACCCGAGTTCGACAGGCCTTTGCTGATGATGAGCACCAGGGCGACCACCACAACCGCTGGATGGCCGAAACCGAAGAACGCCTGCTCAACCGGTATGACGCCTGCAACGACCGCGACCATCAATGCCGCGAACGCGACCAGGTCATAGCGCCAGCGTCCCCAGATCAACAGCGTGAAAACGATGACGAGAAGAACAAAAAGAATCACCGTGTCATACATGCCGCCCCCGTTTTTCCGGTTTCGAACGCAGGACAGTGTGCCACATCGAGCGGGTATCAGCCGGTATCTTCCCGCGACTGCAGCAGCAGCGTGATTTCTTCCGGGCGCAATCCCCAGTCCTTCAAAACGTCGGGATCGGGATTTGAATGGCCGGGTCCGTGGCGAATTTTGCCCGGTGTGCGGGAAAACTTCGGGGCCGGGGCCGGCTGCTCGATGCCGTCGACCTCGACCATGGCCCGCCGTGCGCGCAGATGTTCATGCCGGCCCAGTTCGGCCGGCGAAAGCACCGGCGTGCAGCAGGCATCCACACCCTCGAGTATCGATGACCATTGCTCCCGGGTCTTGCGGGCGAAGGTTTCTTGCAGGCGCTGCCTGATAACGGGCCAGTAAGAAGGGTCGTACTGGCGCGAAGCATCAACGTCTTCAAGCCCCATGCGCTCCAGCATCACTGCAAAAAACTTCGGCTCCAGCGGCGAGACGAAGACATGCCCACCGTCACTGGTCGCGTAGGCACCGACAAAGGGCGCGGCGCCATCCAGGATGTTCGAACCGCGACCCTCGGACCAGATACCGGCCCCCATGAACCCGATAAAGGGCGTCAGCATGTGGATGGCGCCATCGACGATCGCGGCGTCGACCACCTGCCCTCGCCCGGAGCGGGCGCGCTCGAGCAGCGCCGCGAGTATACCCAGTGCAAGGTAGGCGCCGCCGCCGGCGAGGTCGCCCGGCAGCATCGGCGCATACAGCGGAGGCCCGCCTTTTTCAGCCAGCACCGTCATGACGCCCGACAGGGCAACGAAGTTGCCGTCGTGCCCGGCCCGCTCGGCCAAAGGCCCGTCCTGCCCCCAGCCGGTCATGCGGCCATAAACCAGTCCGGGATTCACTTCGCGGCAGGCATCGGGACCAAGGCCCAGCCGCTCCATCACACCCGGACGAAAACCCTCGAACAGCGCGTCCGCCTTTTTGCACAGGCGCAATACCAGTTCGCGCCCGTGCTCCGACTTCAGGTCCACGGCCAGGTTCGACCTGCCGCGGTTCATCAGGTTGTATTCCCGCGGCAGGTCAAAACCTTCGGCCGTGAAACCGGGCCGCTCCAGGCGCAGCACGTCCGCGCCGAGGTCGGAGAGCAGCATGCCGCAAAACGGGCCGGGACCGATGCCGGCGATTTCGATGATCCTGTATCCCTTGAGCGGTCCCATTTCAAAGATTCCTTTGCAACTCTGGCAATGCACAGCAGTCTAGCGCCTCGGCGCAAGGATCGACAGTCAAAGACGGCATGACGTCACCGGCTTTAGTCATTAGAATGTGCCGATGGGAAATCGACTGTCGAAAATCTATACGCGCACCGGCGACGACGGCTCCACGGGCCTCGGCGACGGCGTGCGCGTCGCGAAGGACCACCCGCGTGTCGAGGCTTACGGCACGGTGGACGAACTCAACAGCGCCATCGGCCTGCTCCTGTGCGCCGAACTGCCGGAAGAAGTGCGGGCCTGCCTGGACCGTGTTCAGCATGAACTCTTCGACCTCGGCGGAGAGCTGTGCATGCCCGGGCACGAACTGATACCGGACGGGTACGCGGGCAACCTCGAAAAAAACCTGGACGCGTTCAACGCGGATCTGCCCCCGCTCAAGGACTTCATCCTGCCCGGCGGTACGGAAGCGGCGGCACGCTGCCATGTTGCGCGAACGATCGCGCGGCGCGCGGAACGCCGCCTGATCGGACTGGCCGGTCACGAGACCGTGAACGAGGCCTCGGTGCGTTACCTGAACCGCCTTTCCGACCTGCTGTTCGTCGTCGCTCGCGTGCTGGCGCGGCATGAAGGCGGAAAGGAAGTCATCTGGGTGCACGGCGACCAGCGCGAGTCCCCGTAAGCGGTTTTTCAAGGCCCGGCGTTCAGCCGAAATCGTAGGCAAAGGCCTCGATGTCTTTCTCGTAAAGCCGGGTCACGGCGTCGCGCGTGCGCTGGTCGTAAAACTCCGTGTAGTGCCGTTTGTCGTTCTCCCCGTTTCGGAACAGCGTGTTCCGGACCAGGCGCTTGAGGTTGCGTGACTTCTTGTTGGAAGGGTTGCGGTGCGGCAGTTGGGATGGCTCGATCCCCAGGCGCCGGCAGACCTCGTCGAAATCCTCCTGCAGCCGTTCGAAGCGGCCGACAAAATCAACCAGCAGGTGACCCTCGCTGTCGTGCAGCATTTCGTATTGAGGCATCACGTGCCGATACTTGTCGTCCCATCCGGGCGGCGGCAGCTTGTTCAGCACGAAATCGCCGAAGCTGCGGTGGTGAAAGTAATTCCGGTAGCGGTATTCCGAGACAATGCGTTCGTAAGGGTTGCGCACGAAAGAAAAAGTGAACAGTTGCTCGAATTCGTCGCGCTCGAGGAAGCCGCAGTCGACGTACTCCGATGCGCTCAGGTGCGCCAGCTTTTCCGTCCCGCAGCCGGGGTTCGCGTTATCGCCGAGCAGCACCTGGTCGCGGTCTGACTCCCAGTCCAGCCCCAGCCGGTCCATGAAAAACTGCTCCACGCTCTGGCCCGCCGTCTTCGGCACGTGCACGAACAGGCATTGGCAAGGGCGGCAGATCATCGTTTGGCTCCGGTCCGGTGTCGTCGATACATTGCGTCGGCCCGATTATGTCATTGAAAGCGGGGAACGAGAAATCCCCCCCGGGCATTGCTTCTGCCGCGGCGGTCCGGCCGACGGCGTTGTCGGGCCACCGACCGCGCAGAGGGCACCACGCTGGTGCGTTCACTTTGAATTGAGGTGCAAACCGCGGCTGGCGTGGCCCGGGGCTCGACTTGTCCAGATACACTATTTTATTGTTTTAAATCGTTTTTTTTGGAATGGCACTCATTTTGCTTGGAACTGGGCAGGGAACGGAGTTTCAAGAAAAGATTTGCCTTGCGCATTCTGTCGAATGGAAATCCCGAGTCGATCGAATAACCACTACCGGAGACGTGACCATGTTCAAGAAAAACACCCTGCCCGCACTGCTCGTATTCTCTTCACTGGCCGCCGCCGCGGCTGACGCAAACGCCGACATCAGCGCCAACGCGGCCCTGGTCAGCGACTACCGTTTCCGCGGCATATCGCAATCCAACGAGGACTTCGCCATCCAGGGCGGCTTCGATTACGCCTTTGAAAACGGCTTTTACGTGGGCACCTGGGCTTCTTCCGTCGACTTCGACACCAGCGTCGACTTCAACGGCAGTCTCGAGCTGGATTTTTACGGCGGCTGGAGCACCGAGATCGGTGAACACTCGAGTGTCGACATGGGTTACATCTACTACGACTACCCCGGTGACGACGGCATTCAGGGCGATTATCAGGAAATCTATTTCAACTACGGCTGGAAAAACCTCAGCCTGGGCGTCGCCTATTCCGACGATTACTACGGTGAATCGGGTTCGTTCTGGTACCTGCAGGCCGGCTACGACTGGAGCTTCGCGAAAAACTGGGCGCTTTCCCTGCATGCCGGGTACAACGACTTCGATGAGGACATTTTCCTGTCCTCGGACAAGGGCCACTACGTCGATTATTCCGTGGGCGTCACCTGGTCCGTCGTCGGCGTGGACCTGGGCCTGACCTGGGTGGGCACCGACCTCAAAGAAGAGGATGTGTTCGGCACCAGTTGGGGCGACGACACGGCCGTGTTTTCGCTTTCCAAGAGCTTCTGACCAGGGAACGGCAGAAACCCGGGCACCTGAGGGCTCAGCGCCGCACTGTCCCGGCATCAAGGCGGGAAACGGCGAGACCGCTTCATTCAGCCCGCAATGACCCCGGTCTCTTCGTTTCGCTGCTATGGTTAGGAGTAATCCAAACGGAAAGCAGGCCATGTCGAAAAACAAGACCGTCGCAAGCGATGCAAGCGTCGACGCTTTCATCGAGGCCATCGACAACGACAGCAGACGCAGCGACAGCCGGGAACTGATCGCACTGATACGAACGATAACCGGGAAGGAAGCGAAAATGTGGGGGCCTGGCATGGTGGGCTTCGGCTCTTACCATTACCGCTACGCCAGTGGGCGCGAGGGCGATTATTTCGTCACGGGCTTCTCGCCACGAAAAACGGCACTGAGCGTGTACGTGATGCCGGGCCTCGATCGTTACGCAGAGCAACTGGCCCGGCTTGGCCCGCACAAGACCGGAAAATCGTGCCTGTACCTGAAGAGTCTCGACACGATCGACCGGGACGTTCTGAAGGAAATCATCAGCGACTCGGTGCGCGTGATGCACGAGCAATACGACTGCAGCTGAGCGCATGAAAAAAGGCGGGCCAATCGGCCCGCCTTGTCGTCAGACGATTCGTCTCAGAGTTCGAGGGCCTCCAGGGCCGGCGTATAGTCGTAGCCCAGGTCCCGTGCGACATCGTCGTACGTCACTTTACCGCGATGCACGTTGAGGCCTTCCAGCAAATGCGGATTATCGAGCATGGCCTGCTTGGCGCCCTTGTCAGCCAGCTGCAGCGTGAACGGCAGCGTGACATTATTGAGGGCGAATGTGGACGTGCGCGGTACCGCGCCGGGCATATTCGCCACGCAGTAGTGCACGATACCTTCCTCTATGTAAATCGGGTCGGCGTGCGTGGTCGGGCGGGATGTCTCGAAACAGCCGCCCTGGTCGATGGCGACATCCACCAGCACGGAACCGGGCCGCATGTGGGACAGCTGCTCACGGCTGATCAGCTTGGGCGCGGCCGCACCGGGTATCAGCACGCCGCCGACCACCAGGTCGGCATTCTGGATCTGCCGTTCGATCGAATCCGCGCTGGAAAACACCGTTTCGATGCGGCTTTCGAACGTGGCGTCGAGGTGCCGCATGACGTCCGCATCGCGGTCCATCACGACCACGCGTGCGCCCAGGCCGATGGCCATCTGCGCCGCGTTGAAACCAACCGTTCCGCCCCCGATGATCACGACCTTGGCAGGCGCCACACCGGGCACACCGCCCAGCAGCATGCCGGATCCGCCATGCGCTTTTTCAAGGCACCAGGCGCCGGCCTGGATGGACAGCCGGCCGGCCACTTCGGACATCGGCGCGAGCAGCGGCAGGTGGCCGTTATCGTCGGTCACCGTCTCGTAAGCAATGCAGCAGGCGCCCGAGTTCACCAGGTCCTCGGTCTGCGGCGCATCGGGCGCCAGGTGAAGGTAGGTAAACAGCACGTGATCTTCGCGCAGCATGGCGCGCTCGACCGCCTGCGGTTCCTTGACCTTGACGATCATCTCGGCGGTATCGAATACTTCCTCGGCGGTCGGCAGGATGGTTGCGCCAACCTCCTCATAACGCTCGTCGCTGACACCGATACCGGCGCCGGCCGTGCTCTGAACAAATACATCGTGTCCATGCAGCGTCAGTTCCCGCACGGAAGCGGGTGTCAGGCCGACACGGTATTCATGGTTCTTGATTTCCTTGGGTACCCCGACTTTCATCTTCATTCTCCTCGTGAGGCATGTTCATCATGCTAATTTTAGTAAGTAAAACGTGGTATTTGCTCCTGTATTTACGTTGAATACAGTATATTATTCTGTTTTTGGTTTCGGACTAAGGAACGATGCATGGCCAAAGCAATGCGCAAACCCCGCCCGCTGGACCGCACCGACCGCCTGATCCTGAAGATCCTGCAGGAAGACGGACGAATCTCCAACGTCGCGCTGGCAAAAAAAGTAAACCTGTCCGCCACCCCCTGCCTGGAACGCGTGCGGCGCATGGAGCGCCGCGGCTTCATCAAGGGATACACCGCGCTGCTCGACCCGCACAAAGTCGAGGCCGGCGTGCTGGTCTTCGTGGAAATAGACCTGCTGCGCAACTCGCCCGACGCTTTTCGGGACTTTCGGCGCGAAGCGCTTAAACTGCCGGAACTGCTGGAATGCCACCTTGTTTCCGGTAATTTCGATTACCTGCTGAAAGCACGGGTCAAGGACATGAAGCAATATCGCGAGCTGCTGGGCGAAAAAATCCTGGCGCTGCCCGGCGTGAGCGACTCACGCAGCTACGTCGTCATGGAAGAGGTCAAGGAGTCGACCGCCCTGAACGTGATGTGAACCTGTAAAAACAAAGAGGTCGATTTCCCTGCCGGACCCGGCTCTACATTTTCAAAGCCCAGGCACTTTCTTAAAGCGCGCAAAGCGTTACCATGGTGTTCCATGAATACGCTTATCGTGCATCATGACAATTGCC
>JASFSI010000078.1:0-7283 GCA_050114495.1 Lysobacterales bacterium
CCTGTTTTTCCGCATCGTGACAAAGGCCCTCGAAGGCGGGCTGACCGTGGGTGACGTCGCGGTGTTCGGAACGGCCTCGTCGCGACTGAGAGTGACCCTGGAGCAATTGATCATTGCAGTGACCAGTGCCCTCGAGCAGACGCTTTACATCTCCAACCTGCGCATCTTTCTGGAGTCTCGCCCGCTGCTGCTGGTACCCGAAGACGAGCGCAACGAAGTTCAGAGCCCGCCCAGGGAGGGCGCAGTCCGGTTCGAGTCGGTCAGTTTCACCTATCCCAGCGCGAAGATGCCCACGCTGCAGGACATTTCTTTCGATATCAGACCGGGAGAAATCATCGGGCTGGTAGGAGAAAACGGCGCCGGCAAGACCACGCTGGTCAAGCTGCTTTGCCGGCTTTACGACGTGAGCGCGGGCCGCATTCTGATCGACGGGCATGACGTCAGGGCCTACAACATCGAAAACCTCCAGAAGTCCATTTCATTCGTGCTCCAGCACTTCAGCCGCTACGAGGCCACGGTGGCGGAAAACATCGCCTACGGCAACTGGAAGGAATTGCTGAGCAACGATAAAGGCGTGAAGCGCGTGGCGGAGTCTACCGGTGCCGACGAGATCATCCAGGCGCTGCCGGACGGCTACGACACGATGCTGGGCCGTATCTTCGGCACCCACGACCTGTCGGGCGGTCAATGGCAGACACTGGCGGCGGCACGGGCCCTGGCGCGGGATGCCTGCATCCTGATCCTCGATGAACCGACCGCCCACCTCGACGCGCGCGCAGAGTACGCGCTGTTCGAGAAATTCCGCAAGCTGGCCGAGGGACGGACCACCTTCCTGATTTCACACCGTTTCTCAACGCTCAGGATGGCCGACCGAATACTGGTGCTTCACGAGGGCCGACTGATCGAGGACGGCACGCACGAAGAATTGATCGCCCGGAAAGGGCATTATGCGGACCTTTACGGCCTGCACCGTAAGCAGTTCGATACCGAAAAAAGCTGAATTCAGCCGTCCAGCAATTGCTCCAGGTCGGAGACGACGTCCGCCGGGGTCAGCGGATAACCGAACAGGGCGCGAAGCCGTCCGTCCGGTCCGAACAGGTAGGTGGTCCCGGAGTGGTCGACCAGGTAATTTTCGTCATCGCCGCCTTCCGCGCGCTGCCAAAGCACCCCCAGTTGCGTGGTCAGCTTCTCGGTCGCCTCCTCGGGGCCGGTCGCGCCCGTGAAGGTCTTATCAAAAAACGGCAGGTACTCCTGCAGCCGTTCGGGCTGATCCCGTTCCCAGTCGACGAAGACGAAAACGATCTGCAAATGGCTTTTCTGCTCCTCGGTGAGCGCGCCGTTGATGCTCGCCAGGCTGGTCAGCGTGGTCGGACACATATCCGGGCAGTGGCTGTAGCCAAAGCTCATCAGCGTCCAGCTGCCCTCCAGGCTCTGCTGTGAAAACGTGCCGCCGCGGTGATCCATCAACTCGAACGGCTCGAGTCCACGCGGGTTGACGATCAACGAACCCGCGGTCAGCTCTACCGGCGCGGCTTCGGCTTCTCCAGGAACGATGAATTGCTTCGCGACAACGCCGGCGGCGAGCGCAAGTAACAGAATCGCGATGAGCAGGGGTTTAAACATCTTCGTACTCCTCGGGTCGAGCGGATACGCGCAGCAGCGTAACCAGGATCAGTATGAGCAATAACGCTGTGCCGTTGTGCGCCGTCGCCGAAGCGATGGGCAGACCGGCCAGTACATTGGTGATGCCGAGCGCGATCTGCACGGCCAGCGCAACCGCCAGCAGCCACGCGATTCTGCGTGTCACGGCGTAACGGGCGTTACGATAAATGAATGCGATCAGCCATGAGAACACGGCCAGTGTCACCACGGCCCCGATGCGATGCGCCATGTGAATCGCCGCGCGGGCATCGGCATCAAGCACGCCGAATTCGTAATCGACACCCAGCGAACGCCAGATGACGAAGGCCTCGGCGAAGTCCATCTGCGGCCACGCATCCCCCGGGAAACAACCCGGAAAAGCGGTACAGCCCAGCGCGGCGTAATTGGTGCTGGTCCAGGCGCCGAGAAAAATCTGGCCGATGATGACGACCAGTGAAGCCAGCAAAGGTAT
Organism: Lysobacterales bacterium; assembly: GCA_050114495.1. Taxonomy (GTDB): domain Bacteria; phylum Pseudomonadota; class Gammaproteobacteria; order Xanthomonadales; family SZUA-36; genus JABDPF01. The sequence continues at coordinate 2,114 of JASFSI010000078.1, forward strand.
GCGCAGTCGCGGTTCGTTTACGCCTTTCAATGCCTGGATGCCCGGTTCGCGCAGGGCGATCCACCAGGCCAGCGCAACCGTGGCGAATCCGGCGAACAGGTGCGAGGTAACGATGGCCGGTTTGACCAGGTGGGTCACCGTCCACATGCCCAGCAAGGCCTGGAACACGACCAGCGCAAGCAGAAAGCTCGCCGCGCCGCGCTGCCCGTGGCCCACAGCGGGCGCGCGCCAGGCCAGGACCGTCATCAGCAGGATGCCCAGGCCGAGCAGGCCGGCGGCATAGCGATGGACCATTTCCTTCCAGGCCTTTTCGATCTCCAGCGGGCGTTCCGGAAACGCGGCGTTTGCCTGCGCGACTTCCGCGTTCGAATCCGGCACGACCATGCGCCCGTAGCAGCCCGGCCAGTCCGGGCAGCCGAGACCGGCATCGGACAGGCGCACATAGCCGCCGAGCACGACGACGATCATGCCCAGCAGGGTGGTGAACAAGGCCACGCGAAATAGCAGGCTTTTTTTCATTGCCGCCCCCCGAAAAAATCAGCGTTAGAATGACGCACTTGCAAACGACGCAGACAATCAAGGCAATGACGAAGATAGACGACCTCTTCCTCTCCGACACGCAACGCGAAAACGCTCGCCGCTGGCTCCAGGTCGGCGTCACGGCGCTGGCGGGGTCGGGGCTCTTCGCTATTCTGCTGGTGGCCTCCCGCACGCCCGGTATTCAGGGATTCTTTCCCTGGCTGGACTTTTTTCGCACAGCGCTGGTGGTGCACGTCGACCTCTCGGTACTGGTCTGGTTCCTGGCTTTTGCCGGCGTTCTGCAGGCGCTGCTTCACCCGGGTCGGGCAGGCATATCGCCCCTCGCGGTTCGGCTGGCCTGGGCCGGTCTGCTGGCCGTCTGCGTCACGCCCTTTACCGGCGACGCCGGGCCGATCCTGAACAACTACGTTCCGGTCCTGCAGCATCCCCTGTTCCACTCGGGCCTGGCCCTCATCGCCGCCGGTGTTCTGCTCAATGCCTTTGCCACGCTGCGCGCCGTAGCGCTGAACGCGCCGGTGGAAATGGCGGTCATCACCGGCTCCATCGGCATCATCTTCGCCATCGGCTCTTTTGCCTGGACCCTGTCGCAGTTGGATTCCGGGCTGCCCGCGGAGGCTTACTACGAATTCCTGTTCTGGGGCGGCGGCCACGCCGTGCAGTTCGCCTGGGTGCAGTTCATGCTGGCCGCCTGGCTGCTGTCTGCCGGCGAGACCGGCGTGCGAATGACCGTGCGGAGAACGCTGCTTTGCGTTCTCGTACTCGCCGGCGCGGCGCCGCTGCTGGCCGTGCCGTTTATCCATGCCATGAGCCCGGTGGACTCGGCCGAATCCCGGCTCGCCTTCATACGCCTGATGCAGTTCGGCGGAGGCATTGCCCCGATACCGCTTGGCCTGCTGCTGCTCTACGCCCTCATTCGTTCCGCAGCGGCTGACAGGCCGCAGAAACCCGTTCGCAATGCGCTCTGGGCCTCCCTGGTCCTGTTTGGCGCCGGCGGCCTGATCGCCATCGCGATCCGCGGCGTCACGACGACCATTCCAGCCCATTACCACGGTTCCATCGTCGGCGTGACGCTGGCCTTCATGGGGCTGGCCTACGCCCTGCTGCCGCGCTTCGGCTACCGTCTCGGCATGCTCCGCACGGCCACATGGCAGCCGTTGGTCTACGGCGCGGGTCAGCTGCTTCATATCAGCGGTCTCGCGCTTTCCGGCATGCTGGGCATCCAGCGCAAAACCGCGGGCTCCGCGCAGGCCCTGGACGAGCTTTCCAAGATCCTGACGATGGCCGTCATGGGTCTGGGCGGACTGTTCGCAATCGTCGGGGGCGCCATGTTCGTGATCGTCATGCTGGCCGCGTTCTATCGTGGAAAAGTCGTGAGGGAAAGCTGAACACACAGCGCTCAGAACAGCCACCGAATCAGCAGGCGGGCATAGTGGTCCGCCAGCAGAAAGGCGAACAGCAGCGTCAGGTAGTAGATGGACCAGGCGAAGGTTTTCATGGCCAGTGCGTCGCCCTCGCTGCGGTACAGCTGGAACGCCCGCCAGACAAACACCAGACCCAGTGAAACCGCCCCGGCCAGGTAAAGCAGCCCGCTCATCCGGGTCACGAACGGCAGCATCGAAACCGCCAGCAGCATCAGCGTGTAAAGCAGCACCTGCTGCTTGGTGAAACGGATACCGTGCGTGACCGGCAGCATGGGCACCCCCGCTTTTGCGTACTCGTCGCGGCGCCGGATCGCCAGGGCCCAGAAATGCGGCGGCGTCCAGACGAAGATGATCAGGAACAGCAACAGGGCCTCGGTGCCGAGTTCGCCGGTCACGGCGGTCCAGCCGAGCAGCGGCGGTGCGGCGCCCGCAGCGCCGCCCCAGACAATGTTCTGCGGCGTCGCCCGCTTGAGATAAACGGTGTAGATGACGGCGTAACCGATCATGGCGATGAAGGTCAGGATCGCCGTCAGCGTGTTCACGAACGCCACCAGCAGCGTCATCGAGACGACCATCAGGGACACGGCAAAAACGATGGCCTGGCGGGGATCCACGTCACCCGTGGGCAGGGGCCGGTCCTGGGTGCGCTCCATCAGGGCGTCGATGCGCTGATCCACGATGTGGTTGATGGCGGCCCCCGAGGCGGCGGCCAGGCCGATACCGGCGAGGCCGGCGAACAGCGTGACCGGCGGCACCAGGCCCGGTGAAGCCAGCAGCATACCGACCAGGGCCGTGAACAGTATCAGGAACACGACCTTGGGTTTCGTCAGGTCGTAGAGGCGCCTCCAGGGCACCACGTGCCGGCCGATTACAATTTCACCTGTTGCCATCATTCACTCCATCGATCCAGTTTTTCGAGGCCTGGAAAAGTTTTTCCAGGTCCGCAAGAATATCTTCGGCGGGCTGCTCCGGGTCATAAGCCATCATCAGTTCGCCCATGGGGTCCACCAGGTAGACGCTGCCCCCGGCGGGTGCGACACCCGCTCGTGCGAGACTGTCGTGCATGTCGCGCAGCGCGGCAGGTCCCGGGTCGAGTACCCGCGTGCCCGGCCATGATTCTTCGATTTCCCATACCGCTTGCGTCCCATCAGCCGCCAGCACGAACCGGCCCGTCCGATCGCGGTATTCCGCGAGCGCCAGGCGGACCTGCCTCATGTCGAAGACCCGTGCACGACAGGGCTCACCGCAGGACTCGCCGGCCCAGGTAACCATGCTCCACTTGCCGCTGAAAACGGTGCGATCAATCGCTGAGGGCATGGACAGCGACGGCTGCACCAGCGTGCCGTGGTTGTCCCGGGCTTGCGGAAGCAGGCCGGGTACCGAGTAAACGACCCAGGCGGCAACGGCAGGCGCAGCGCACACGGCGACCAGGGCATACAGCGCCCATGGCCGTCTGCGCTTTGCTCGATCGCTGGTCACGGACTCAGTCATGGCGGACGCCCTGCCGGTACAACATGACGATTGCCACCCCGGTCGCAATCGCGGCAAAGGCGAACCACTGGATTGCGTACCCGGTATGCATGTCCGGGTTGGGCGGCTTGTGCGACCAGTCCCGCTGGAACGACGACCCTTCCTCCGGTGCCTGCAGCAGCAGCATCGGCAGCAGCGGATAGCCGGCCTGTGCGGCAAAATCTTCCACGGTCAGGTACGGCCAGACCCGGCCCCATTGCGCGCGCGCCTCGGTATCGGCAAGCACCAGCGCGGGCGGCTCGGGGTAGCGGACTTCTCCGTACACCGTTTGCAAGGCATGGTCCGCCGGCAGTTCCGGGAGACGACCCTCTGTTGCGGCGATCCAGCCCCGGTTGACCAGCACCCGGTATTCGCTGCCGCTGATATGAAGGGGACTCACCACGTGGAAACCGGGTCGACCCTGAAAGCGGCGGTTGCCGATCAAAACACTTCGGCTTGCCTCAAAACGCCCCTGCACGAACGCCCGGCGAAATTCCGGCGCCTCGCCGGCGGACAATTCGCCCGTCAGTTCGAGCGCCGGCGCATCGGCGTTCGCAGCGATCGAAGCGGCGAGTTGCCGTTTCTCCTCGGCCCGGTCGAGTTGCCAGACGCCCAGACCCACAAACAGCACAGCGGCGACGCCGAGAAGCGCCGCTGCCAGCCAGGCCGAACCGCTGCGGCCGGGACGTTTGCGTTGGAATACTGCTATATTCAAGACACGTTCACGTATTCAGAGGGGCCGACGCATGAACCCTGTTTTCAAAATTGCCGTGCTGGTGCTGCTTGGCCTGATCATCCTCACCCTGGTGCAGGGCATGAGGCTTCTGGCCCAGGACGCCGGCGCACGCGACAAGACCCGCCTGGTCAAGATGCTCACGGTCCGAATCTCGCTTTCACTGCTGCTGTTCATCGTGCTGGCCGTTGCCTACTACTCCGGACTGGCCGGTCCCTGATCGCCGGATTCACAGCCAGTAAACGAAGACGAACAGGCCGAGCCAGACGACGTCGACAAAGTGCCAGTACCATGCAACCGCCTCAAAGGCGAAGTGGTTGTGCGGCGTGAAATGGCCCTTGACCGCACGTCCCAGGATGGCCAGCAGCATGATCGCGCCCATGCAGACGTGAAAGCCGTGAAAGCCGGTCAGCATGTAAAAGGTCGATCCGTACACGCCGCTGCCCAGCGTCAGGTTCAGCTCGGTATAGGCATGTCCGTACTCCCAGGCCTGCAAAGCGACAAACAGGAAACCCAGCGCCACGGTCGCCGCCAGCCCCAGGACCAGCTGGCGGTTCTTTTGCAGCTTCAGCGCCCAGTGCGCCCAGGTAATCGTCGCGCCGCTCGATAACAGGATGGCGGTGTTGATAGCCGGCAGTCCCCAGGCGCCCATCGGTTCAAATTCACCCCCGGCCGGCTCCGGGCCGCCCGTGGGCCACTCGGCGGAAAAGTCAGGCCAGAGAAATTCGCGCGTGGCGGCCAGGTAGCCCTCTCCGCCCATCCATTCCAGCGAAATCATTCGCAGATAAAAAAGTGCGCCAAAGAATCCCAGGAAAAAGAACACCTCCGAGGCGATGAACCAGAACATGCCCTGGCGGAAAGACCGGTCGACCTGCGCGTTGTAGACGCCCGCCAGGTTTTCGGAGATCACGTCACGAAACCAGCCGTACAGAATGAGGCCGAACAGAGCGAAACCGACAACCATCAG
>JASFSI010000079.1:0-7106 GCA_050114495.1 Lysobacterales bacterium
GGTCGACCTGACCGCTTTCCAGGTGGAAGTCCGTATTCCCGAGTCTTACGCGGACGATCTCGGCATCGGCCTCGGCAGCGACGTGAAATACAACAATGAACAATTCCGCGGCGAACTGGTTTCGCTTTCTCCCGAAGTGGTGAACAGCGAGGTCGTCGGCCGCATCCGGTTTACCGAGGGCATGCCGCCCGGCCTGCGCCAGAACCAGCGCGTCACCGTGCGCATCATGATGGACGAGTTGTTTGACGTATTGAAGCTGCAACGCGGCGCATTCGCCGAGAGCGGCGGCGGACGCAGCGCTTTCGTGCTGGCGGAGAATGGCCTGGCCCAGCGCCGCGCTGTCCGGCTGGGCGCACGCAGCGCCGGCGAGGTCGAAGTGCTTGCCGGCCTGGCCGAGGGTGATCGCGTGATCATCTCCAGCATCTCGGAATTCGAAGATTACGAAACGATCCAGGTCGTGGACTGAAACACCAGTAAAAAGGAGAACAAGCCATGCTCAAGATGAACCAGGTCAGCAAGGTCTACCGGACCGAACTGGTTGAAACCCACGCCCTGCGTGAACTCGATCTGCATGTGGAAGAAGGCGAGTTCATTGCCGTCACCGGACCATCCGGCTCGGGAAAAACCACCTTTCTCAACATCGCCGGCCTGCTGGAATCACCCAGCAGCGGCGTTTACCTGCTGGACGGTGAAGACGTCAGCGCCTTGAGCGACAACCGCCGTTCACGGATCCGCAACGAGAAAGTCGGCTTCATCTTTCAAAGTTTCAACCTGATCCCCGACCTGAACCTCGCGGACAACGTCGACGTGCCGCTGCGCTACCGCGGCTGGGGCGGAGCGCAGCGCCGCCGGGCGGTCGGCGACATGCTCGACATGGTCGGTCTGGGCTCCCGTCAAAACTACCTGCCTTCCCAGCTTTCGGGCGGACAGCAGCAGCGTGTCGCCATTGCCCGCGCCCTGGCCGGCAAGCCGCGTTTCCTGCTGGCCGACGAACCGACCGGCAACCTGGATTCCGAAATGGCGGCCTCCGTGATGGACCTGCTCAGGACCATCAACGACGAGGGAACTACCATCGTCATGGTCACACACGACCCGGACCTGGCGCACCAGGCGCACCGCAATATCCATATCCTGGACGGACGCGGCAGCGACATCACCGGAAGCCGCGCACCCAACGTCATGCCGCTGGAGGCCGCCCGTGTTTAGCTATTACCTCAGGCTGGCCCTGGCCAGCATTCGGCGGACACCGGTACTGTCGGCTTTGATGGTCCTCGCGCTCGGCCTTGGCATCGGCGCTTTCATGACCACGCTCACCGTCTATTACCTGATGTCCGGCAACCCGATCCCGCACAAGAGCGACATGCTCTACGCGGTGCAACTGGATAACTGGGACCCCAACGATCCGCCAACCGAGTCGGCGCGCGATGTGCAGCCGCAGTTGACCTACCACGACGGTAACAGGCTGATGCAGGCCGATACCCCGGCGCTGCGACAGGTGCATATGTACGGCACCGGCGCGATCGTGGTGCCTGAGGACGAGACGCCGCCGTTCGACGAGAGTGTCCGCGCCACCTGGTACACCTTCTTCGACATGTTCGACGTACCCTTCCTGTACGGCCAGCCGTGGACGCTCGACGACGACGAGGCGCGCGCCAGCGTGGCCGTGATCGGGCGGGAACTGAACGACACGCTGTTCAACGGCGAAAACAGCGTCGGCCGCAGTATCCAGCTGGACGACCAGTTCTACCAGGTGGTCGGCGTCATCGACCACTGGCAGCCCGTACCGCGTTTCTACCATGCCGACGGCACCTACCGCGCGCTGGCCGACACCGAACAGGTGTTCGTGCCGATGAACCGCGCGATCGATGCTCAGTGGGGCCCGAGGGGCAATTCCAACTGCTGGAAGGCGAGGGATGAAAGCCTGCCGCTGTTCGAGAGTTTCATCCACTCCGAGTGCGTGTTCACGCAGTTCTGGGCCGAACTCGAAACACCGGAGCAGGCGGCAGCATACAAGGACTACCTGGACAACTACGTGCGCGGCCAGAAAGAAATCGGCCGTTTCGAGCGACCGCTCAATACTTTCATCTCCGACGTGATGGAGTGGATGGATGTCAACCGTATCGTACAGGACGACAACCGCGTGCTGGTGCGCCTGAGCTTCCTGTTCCTGCTGGTCTGCGTGCTCAACACGGTGGGCCTGTTGATGGCCAAGTTCATGGGCAAGGGCGGCGAAGTGGCCCTGCGGCGCGCCATGGGCGCCAGCCGCCGCCACGTGTTCCAGCAAAACCTGGTCGAAGTCGGCCTGCTCGGCCTACTCGGTGGAATCGCCGGAACGGGACTGGCCTGGCTGGGCCTGCGCGCGGTGAAAAACATGTACCAGGGCTACCAGCACCTGGTGCACCTGGACGCCGTCATGCTGCTGACCGCGATCAGCGTGGCCACCGTTTTTGCCATCCTGGCGGGCATGTACCCGGTGTGGCGTGTCTCACGCCTGGCGCCGGCCGGCCTGCTCAAAACCCAGTGAGGACGAAACCATGAACGACATCGGACCCATTTTTCGCGCCTTGCTGCACAACAAGCTGGGTGCCCTGTTGATCGCGCTGCAGATCGCCCTGACCCTGGCCATCGTCACCAACGCGATGTTCATCATTCAGCAACGCGCGGCCGACATCGCCAGGCCGACCGGGCTGGACGAGCCCAATACCGGCCTGTTCATCACCACGATTTTCGACACGAAGCTGGACCAGATGCAGGTCATGCGCGACGACCTCGAGGCGCTGCGTTCCATCCCCGGTGTAGTCGCTGCGATACCGACCAACTCCGTCCCGGCCAGCGGCAGCGGCTGGGGTGACGGTCTCTACGTCAACCCGGAGCAACCATCCAACGAAAGCACCTCGTTCGGTAACTTCATGGTCGATGAACAGGGCCTCGAGGCCTTTGGCCTGGAACTCGTCGCGGGCCGTAACTTTGAGCCCGAGGACATGGTTCGTATGAGCCTCGAGGAAGGCAACGAAGATCCCAAGGTCATACTGGTCAGCCAGGCGTTGGCCGACACCCTGTTTCCCGACGGCGATGCACTCGGCAAGACGGTGTTCAACGAGGCGGGTGGCAAGAGACCGAGGCAAATAATCGGTATCTACGACCACATGCAGAAGGCATGGCCTACTTCGAGAGATATCGACCAGACTGCCTTACAGCCCATCTATATGTTGTTCGGCGGCGCCATGTACGTGCTGCGCTCCGAACCGGGCCAGCTACCACGCGTCATGAAGGCAGCGGAAGAGTACCTTTCCAAAAACCGCAGCCGGGTCATCGACGAAGTCCGCACCTTCGAGGAACAGAAGCAGCGCACCTACTCCGGGGATATCGCCATGGTGAAACTGCTGACGACCGTGATCGTGGTGCTTGGCGGCATCACCGGACTCGGCATCGTCGGCCTGGCCTGGTTCAGCGTGACGCAGCGCCGCAAACAGATCGGCACGCGACGTGCACTCGGGGCCACGCGATGGGACGTCATGCGCTATTTCCTGATTGAGATCGGATTGATATCCGGTGCCGGACTCGTGATCGGCGTGCTTGGGACCATCGGGCTGAACTGGTTCCTCGACACGAATTACGAGATCGGGCGCATACCCCTTTGGTACCTGCCCGCAGGCGTTGCGCTGATGTGGCTTATCACCCAGCTGGCCGTTCTCGAGCCGGCGCGACGCGCCTCGAACATACCGCCGGCCCTGGCCACGCGCAGCGTCTGAATCCCGTGTCGGAGCGGTGCAGGCCGCTCCGACATCCATTTTCCAGAATCTAAATCAACAAAAGGTCCCCCTGACGGGACTATTATGGATCCTGCGATCGAGGAGCACGATCCATGGAAACGTCACAGTTCAAAATATTCGATGCTCATTTTCACATCATAGACCCGCGGTTTCCGCTCGTTCCCAACAACGGATACCTGCCTGAACGGTATACCGTGCGTGACTACCTGGCGCGCACGGCCGACCTGGGGCTCGTCGGCGGCACCGTGGTCTCGGCTTCATTCCAGGGCTTCGACCAGGATTACCTGTTCGACGTGCTGCCGCGTCTCGGCCCCGGTTTTGTCGGCGTCACGCAGTTGCCCAGTTCGGTCACCGACGAAGAAATAATCGAGCTGGACAGCGCCGGAGTGCGCGCCATCCGCTTCAACATGAAACGGGGCGGGTCGGAAGACGTCCGGCACCTCGAAACCATGGCCCGGCGCGTGCATGAACTCGCCGGCTGGCACGTCGAGTTTTACGTCGACAGCGGCGAACTGGCGGAACTTCAACCCGTTCTGTGCAGTCTGCCGGCCTTCGCGATCGACCACATGGGCCTGAGCAAGCGGGGATTACCGATCCTGCTCAAGCTCGTCGAATGCGGAGGGAAGGTAAAGGCCAGCGGATTCGGGCGTCTTGATTTCGACGTCGCTTCTGCGCTGCGCCAGATACACGAGGTCAACCCGGAAGCCCTGATGTTCGGAACGGACCTGCCCTCGACGCGCGCGGCACGGCCGTACAGCGACCACGACCTGACGCTGATCATCGAAACGCTGGGAGAGACCGGCGCGCGGCGCGTCCTGTCGGACAACGCCATGAACTTTTACCGCTCAGAATTCGACCGGGCTGGCCAGCAGCACCAGCGAACGGGAAGCGACTGACCAGACACCCGAGCCGTTCCTGCGGTGATTGGCAGGATCGCTGGAAAATTGCAGATCCAGGTCCTCCGGCAGATCCAGCGGCAATTCGAATTCGACATCCTTCTTCGACGCGTTGAACAGCACGGCAACCGCGTGGTTTATGGGGCTGTCGTCCCTCTGGTCCGGGTGGTTCGAATACACCAGCGCCAGCACCCTGCTGCTGTTCCAGTCGCGGGCAAGCATCGGTCGCCCGTCGGGATGCAGCCAGGCGATATCACACCAGCCGGTGTCGGTCGGCATGCGGCCGTGGATGAAACGGGGCTGCCTGAGAAGAGGGAAGCGATGGCGAATGTGTACCAGGTCTTTCACGGACTGCAGGAAAGCGGGGTCGGCGTCCGCGCCGGTCCAGTCCAGCCAGCCGGTCTCATTATCCTGCGCATAGGCATTGTTGTTGCCTGACTGGCTGTTGCCGAATTCGTCTCCGCCCAGCAACATCGGAACACCCTGTGAAAACAGCAGCGTGGCCAGCATGTTCAGGCGCTGACGGCGACGCAGATCATTGATTTCCGGCTCGTCCGTCGGCCCCTCGACGCCGTAGTTGCAGCTGAAATTGTGCCGGTGCCCGTCGCGGTTTTTTTCACCGTTGGCCTGGTTGTGCCGTTTCTCATAGGAAACCGTGTCCATCAGCGTGAATCCGTCGTGCGCGCTGACCAGGTTGACGCTGGCGATCGGTGTTCGGCCGCCCATTTCGAACAGGTCGGCCGAGCCGTGGATACGTCGGGCAAACTCGCTGTCCTGGTCGTCGTCACCGCGCCAGAAGCGGCGCACGGAATCACGGTACTGATCGTTCCATTCGGACCAGCCTGCGGGAAAACGGCCAAGCTGGTAACCGCCGGGACCCGGGTCCCAGGGCTCAGCGATCAATCGCGTGGACTCCAGCGTGGGATCCGAGCTGATACGGCTCAAAAGCGCGTGCGCTTTGCTGAAACCCTGCCGGCCCCGGCCCAGGACCGTCGCGAGGTCGAAACGGAAACCGTCGACACCCATCTCGGAATGCCAGTAGCGCAGGCTGTCCAGCACCAGGTTCTGGGCGCGAATGTCTTCTGTATTCAGCGTGTTACCGCAACCGGTGTCGTTGATGTAGTGCTCCGGCTGACCGGGCACGAGGCGATAGTACGCGTGGTTGTCGATACCGCGAAAACTCAGGCTTGGGCCGCGTTCGTTGCCTTCCGCCGTGTGGTTGTAGACGACATCGAGAATCACGTCCATGCCCGCGTCGTGGATCCCGTTGACCATCTCGCGAAACTCGCCCACGGGGTCCGGCCCGCCCAGCCGGCCCTCGGGCGTAAAGAACTGGATGCTGTTGTAGCCCCAGAAATTACGCAGCCCCTTTTCGACCAGGAATTGCTCGTCCACCATCGTGTGAACCGGCATCAGTTCCAGCGAGGTGATACCCAGGGCCTTGAGGTATTCCAGGATCCGGCCGTTGCTCATGCCGCGAAAGCGGCCGCGGTCTGCTTCAGGAATATCCGGGTGACGCATCGTGTAACCGCGCACATTGGCTTCGTACACGACCGCGGATGACCAGGGCACCACGGGGCGGCGGAACAGGAAGCAGGTTCCGGCATCCTCGACAACGCAGAACGGAACATGGGCCGCGCTGTCGGCGTCGGACCTGATCCACTCGTCCGGTTTTGAAACATCGTAGTCGAACAGCGCGGGGCCCCATCGAAAACGTCCTTCGAGCCGACGCGCGTAGGGATCCAGCAGCAACTTGGCCGGGTTATGGCGCAGACCCTGGGTCGGATCCCACGGTCCGTGCACACGGTAACCGTAGCGCTGGCCGGGCCGGCAACCGGGAACGAAGCCGTTCCAGACGCCATTCTGCTGCGCCGGCATGAAATGGCGGGCGGTGGTTTGTCCCGCCTCGTCGAACAGGCAAAGTTCTACCGCTTCGGCCTGGCTGGCGTACAGGGCAAAATTGACGCCGCCTTCAAGCGCAGTCGCACCCAGGCGGCTGTAATCACCGTTCTCGATCATCGCACGGCCCATGCGTCAGCCCGGGATGCGCGCATTACGCTCGATCATGGCCGCTACCTGCTCCGCGAAACGGGCATCGATATCCTCTTCCTGCATGCGCCAGCGCCAGTTGTTGCTGGTCGTTCCAGGCGTGTTCAGACGCGCTTCCGAGCCCAGGCCGAGAAAGTCCTGCATGGGCGCGACCGCCAGGCTGGCGTTGCTTGAAAAGGCCAGTTCGATCATGTCGCTGTGGATCGTTTCCGGGCTGCCGCCGGTTCTTTCGAGCACCAGGGCCTGGCTTTGTTTGACCTCTTCGACGGTTCGCGTATCGCTGCCGGTTCCGTGAAACCAGCCGACCGTCGTGTCGTTGTCGTGTGTTCCGGTGTAGCACACGCTGTTCTCATCGATGCCATCGAAATCGAAGTCGGGGTCGCCGACC
>JASFSI010000080.1:0-7007 GCA_050114495.1 Lysobacterales bacterium
AGGTGGTCAGGAACCAGGTCCGCCTGCTGCGGCTGCGCAACACCCACCCGGCGTTTTGCGGCCGCCTGGAAATCAGTGAGACGGAATCCGATCGCCTGCACCTGACCTGGCGCAACGGCAGTGCCTACGCCATCCTCGAGGCCAACCTGCACGGTCACGGCTTTACCGTTTCGCACTCGAACGGAAACGGCATGGGCAGCGTCATGCGCTTCGCACGCTAAGACCATCACAGGATAAACACATGAAGATTCTTGCTACCGACATGGACCGAACCCTGCTGCCCAACGGTCACTGGGAAGCCGATCCCCAAGCCATCGGCCTGTTCAATGAAATAACCCGCGAGCACGGCGTGCTGGTCGTTTACGTGACGGGGCGGAACCTGGCGCTCACCGAGGCGGCCGTCAGCGAATTCGGCGTGCGCCATCCCGACATCCTGATCGGCGACGTCGGCACGTCCATTCGCCAGTGGGTCGACGGCGAATGGCGGTTCGACGAGGGCTGGATCCGCCACGTCAGGCGCGCCAGCCCGCGCTGGGACGCGGGCCGGATCACGGCCGATCTCGACGGTATCGACGGGCTCGTCGAGCAGGAAGCGGAACACCAGAATCCTTTCAAACAGAGCTATTACGCCGATCATGCGCGCCGGGACGAAATTCTCGCCGCCGTGCAGGAACGCATCGCCGAACGCTACGACGAGGTCATCGTCTACAGCTATGACTCGATGGCGGACACCGGCCTGATCGACATGCTGCCTGACAGCGCGACGAAACAGACGGCGCTGGAATACGTCGCCGAAACGCACGGCTGCAAAAAGGACGAGGTCGTATTCTGCGGCGACAGCGGCAACGATATCTTTCCTCTGACCGCGGGTTTTTCCGGCGTGCTGGTGCGCAACGCAGACGAGCAACTGGTGGAGAACGTGCGCGCGGCGATGCAGGACAACCCGAAGCTCAAGGTCTATTTCGCGAAAGGCGGATTCAGGGGCCTGAACGGCTACTACACCGGTGGCGTGCTCGAAGGCGCGGCGCACTACGGCCTGTTCGACACGGGCGGCTGAGCAACCGCGTCAGTTGCGCGTACTCAACCAGTAAAAGCGCCGCGGCGGCACCACGAGGCGGTCACGAAACTGCGCCGGGGCTTCGCCGGTCAGCAGGTCACGAAGCTGGCCGAAACCGAAACGGCTGCGATTGCCGATATCCGCAAGATCGAGCGTCTGGGGTGAATCGTCAAAATTCGCCACGACCAGCACATCGTCATGCAGATCGAACGGGTTGCTGCGCATGAATACGAAAAGGTGCGGATTGCCGGTATCGATCAGTTCCCGGTTGTTGAAATCGGCAAAAGCGGAAATTTGCCTGCGCGCCGATATCATCCGCGCGATGCCGTCGAACAGACGCTGCTCCAGCGTTCCGTGGCGGTAACGGCGCTCGGCCTTGTCCCAGTCGATTTCCGGCCGGTGAATCCAGCGCGCATCCTGGGCCTTGGCCTCGTCCTCCAGGAAGGAATAGTCGTTGAGCATGCCGATCTCGTCGCCGTAGTAGAGCAATGGAATGCCGCCAAACGACATGATCATGCCGTGCAGCAGCAGGATCCGCTCGATACTCTCGTCGATGGCGCGCTCATCGTCCTGCTCCAGCGCGGTCTCCAGTCCGGCCAGCGAGGCCAGTGAACCGGAAATGCGCGCATCCCCACTTTTTTCGTCACGTCCGAAGGGCAGGCCCCGCGCCGGCGATCCCTCGAAAGCGCCGGTGAAATAGTCGAGCAGGAACGCCCGGTGCGAAGCCGGGTCGTAGCCCGCGCGCGCCACGTCGGCGTCGTCGAAACCGAGGCCGATGTCATCGTGGCAGCGCACGTAGTTCAGCCAGGTGGCGCGGTCCAGCTTGTTGGGCAGGCTGCGGATTCCCTGGTCCAGCAGGCGGGCGTTGCGGGTCGCCACCGCGTCCCAGAGCAGCGCCATGAACGTCGCGTTGTAGGCAATTTCGCATTCCTTGGCAATCACGGCGTCCTCGCCGAAATACTTGGTGATCTCCACCGGCGCGACGATCGCTTCGGCAATGAACAGCACGCCCGGCGCCGTTACCTGGCAGCAGTCCTTGAGCAGCTGCAGGATCAGGTGCGCTTCGCGTTCGTTCTGGCAGGTCGTGCCGATTTTCTTCCACAGGAAAGCGACCGCGTCGAGCCGCAGAATATCCGCGCCCTGGTTGGCCCAGAACATCAGCACGTCCAGCATTTCGATGAACACCGCCGGGTTCGACCAGTTGAGATCCCACTGGTACTGGTTGAAAACGGTCATCACCCACTTCTGCATGTCTTCGTTCCAGGTGAAATTGCCCGGTGCATGTTCCGGAAAGACCTCCGGCATGGTCTGCTCGAACATGTCCGGCACGTCCCGGTTGTCGAAGACGTAGAAGTAATCCTGGTATTTCTTTTCGCCGGCGCACGCCCTGCGGGCCCACTCGTGCTGATCGGACACGTGGTTCACCACGACATCCAGCGTCAACAGCATGTCACGCCCGTGCAGGTCGCGTGCCAGCTGGCCGAGATCCTCGAGCGTACCGATTCGCTCGTCGACGTCGCGATAATCGCTGACGGCATAGCCGCCGTCACTCGCGCCGGGCGGACATTTCAGGACCGGCATCACGTGCAACAGGTTCACGCCCAGTTCCTGCAGGTAGCCCAGCTTTTCCCTGAGACCGTTCACGTCACCGGCAAACGAGTTGGTATACAGCGCCATCGCCACCCACTCCTGGCTCAGGAACCAGTTGTGATCGGATTCACGCATGCGGTCGCGTTTCTTGAGACCGTTGCGGCGCTTGATGTAATTCACGGTCATGACCTCGACCACGCGCCGCATCTGTTCATCGAAATCGTCCCGCCTGCCGTACAGCACCTGGAACAGGGAATAGATCGCGTAAAAATTGGCGCCGAGGCGCGTATAGAAATGGCGCAGGTCCTTCTTGCGCACGTCCGGCCGCAGTTGGTCCAGAATACGGTTCAGGAGAGAATGCGAAACCTGCTCGTACAAGACAAGTGCCCCTTACGGTTTCGACCAGGCGTGGGTAAAGCCTGCATAAAAGGCGGGGTCGTGCACGGTCGCACCGCGCTGGCCGAGCAGCGCCGAGGCGAAGGCCTGTGCACGGTCGAGACAGGACGGGTAAGGCCAGCCGCGCAGGATGCCCAGGATCGTCACGGCCGCAAACGCGTCGCCGGCGCCGACCGTATCGACAATTTCCACCGCATGCGCAGGTTCGGTCCGGAACGTGTCGCCCTCTTGCGTGAACAGGTATGCCCCGCGTCCACCCGCGGTCAGCAGCAGTGCATGAAGCCCAAAGCGCTCGATCGCGGACCGTGCGCGTGATTCCGTGCTGTCGCCTTGCGGCGCCAGCCGATCGAATTCAAACTCGTTGAACTTGGCCCAGTCGGCGCCATGAAGCATTTCCACCACGGCCGCTTCGTCCCACCAGGGGTCGCGAAGATTCACATCCAGGAAAACCGTACCGGGCATCGCCGCGCGCAGCGCTTCAAAAGCCTTGCGGGATCGAGGGCTGCGCAGGGCCAGGCTGCCGTGGTAAAGAAGCCCGGCCTGCGGCATGGGGTCGGGCGGCTCGATCACGTCCCATGCCACCGGGTGCACGATGTCGTACGACGGCTCGCCGTCCTCAATCCTGACCCGGACCTCGCCCGTGTGTTCGCTCGCGCCGAGCTGAAGGTATTCCTGGCTCATGCCCCAGATTTGCATTGCCGTGCGCACGCTGAGGCCGTTCGCATCAGTACCGACTCGACTGACAAATACCGGATCCTCACCCAGCGCTTTCAGGTTCCAGGCCACGTTGAAGGGCGCCCCTCCGAGCACCCGGCGTCCGTCTGGAAACAGATCGAAAAGGACTTCACCGAAAATACACGGTCGCCGACTCATCAGGAATCGGACCCGTCGGATAGCTTGAGGAAGTCGTAGTGCTCGATGGCGTCGAGAAGACCGCCCGCATGGGCCCGGTCCGAGAAATGAACCCGTTCCAGGTTGACCAGCTCCGAGAGTTCCTCGGGGTGACGGTTCGCCACCACCACGGCCATGGCATTGCCCCGGATCATGTCCTCATCCGCACCGGAACCGCCCGCAACCAGAATGCGCTCGAGGGGAATGTCCAGGCGCAGCGCCGCGTAACGCAACGCCTGTCCTTTGGATGCCCTGGCCGGAATCACATCGAGGAACTGGCCAAACGACATGATGACGTTGGCGTTCAATTCATTCTGATGCAGCAGCGTGGTGATTTCCTCGACGGCAGGCGCCCGCTCCGGATCGTAAAAATAGGAAATCTTGTACGGTCCCCTTTTTGCACGCTCCTGTAATTCCAGGCCGGGCAAATCGTCGAGCAGGCGGCGAATACGGACCCTGTTCCAGTCGTGGTCGATGTGTTCGACCCAGTGGAGGTCCTTGTTCAACTCCAGGCCGTATCGAATCTGGGTACCCAGGTCGCTGATCAGAACGTCCGGCCGCGGCACGCCGTGCTTTCGCAGCACGGCAAGCGCGGAATCCTTGCTGCGGCCGGTGACGACACCGAAAGCCACGCGCTTGCGAACCCGCTTGATGACTTCGCAAAACTCCGCGAGCGCTTGCGGGTCGCCCAGCAGCGTCTGGTCGATATCGGTGAACAGGGCGCGATCGCGGTACTTGGCTCCTTTTCCGACCGGCCAGGCAACCAGTTCGCGACGCGGCTTGCCGATGATTTCGCTGACCTGCTCGACATAGCTCCGGGCGTGGGCCTTCCAGGTGTAGTGCCGCCGCACGCCTTTCAGTCCGTTTTTCGAGGCTTTCTTCCAGCGCGCTTCATCACGGAGCATCTCGAGAAGCGCCTCGGCGATCGCGTCGGCATCCAGGGGGTTGACCAGGATTCCGTTTTCGCAGTTCGACAGGATATCCACCGGACCGCCGTTTTCAGTGGCGACCAGGGGCAGGCCGCAGGCGGCCGCTTCCAGCAGCGTCAGCCCGAAGGGCTCGGTCAGCGCCGGGTTGATGAAAACCCCTCGACCGGCAGCCGCTGCCCGGTAAAATTCACCGACGTCATCCGGGGTGTGGTGTTTCGGTATCGCCACCGAACCCCACAGGTCGTACTTGTCGAGATCCAGCAGGAGTCCGATCAACACCGATTGCGCGCCCTGATCCAGATCGCGGATGTCATCGCGGTTGCCCGCGACAATCAGCAGGTTGGCCTTCTCCCGCAGTTCCCGGCTGCAGCCGAACGCATCCAGCAATACCGAGATGTTCTTGCGCTCGTCCGGGCGGGACAGCGCCATGACCAACGGTTTATCAGGCTGGCGCAGGAACGGGGTGACCTTCTGCATCGCGTCGAACGACTCGCCGTCTTTCGGCGGTCGAAAACGGCCCAGGTCGGTGCCCGGGGGAATCACCGTCATGCAGTCCGGGTTGTAATAGTCGTAGAGGCCGTACTGCGAATCGATTTCGTTGCGCGTACTGGTGATCACGAGGTCCGCGTTGGCCAGCAGTTCTTCCTCGGCGGCGACGCGACGACTCATGTTGTAGGTTTTTTCGATCGCCTCGCGGCTCACGCCACGCGCGAGCAGGCGTTTGCGCTTGTCCCTTCCCAGCGAATGGCCCGTGTGCACCAGCGGCCTGGCCAGCAGATGCGCAAGGCGCACGCCCACGTAACCCGCATCGGCATAATGGCTGTGAACGACATCCGGCATGCAGGGCTGCTCTTTCAGCCAATGCGCCACGTTGTCGGTGAAGTTATCGAGATGGTCCCAGAGCTGTTCCTTGGGAATGTACTCGTCGGGGCCGGCATCGATACGGACGATGCGCACCTTTTCCGAGATCCATTCCTCGGCCTGTGCGTAGTCGTGATCGACGGCCGGATCTTCGATCCGGCGGGTCAGAAGGTCCACGCGCGAGACCGATTCAAGTTCACCCAGTGCGCGGGCGAGTTCCACGACGTAAAGGGTCTGGCCGCCCGTATCCGCATCGCGGCCGAGTTCCAGATCACGGCCCCGAATGAGACCGTGAACGCTGATCAGGAGAAAATAAAGACCGGTTTTTTTGGAAGACATAAGTCCTTTTTATGCTAAAGCCTCAGGCCTTCAATGTCACTGCCCCGGGCGGTCCGGAACGGGCGCGGTCAGGGTTTTCGGTACACCGTGCACAACACGTTTCCACTGCTTCCGAACGTACGGTGCAGCCGGGTGATCTCCCTGCGGTCTTCTTCGGATGGCGGCAGCGCGTGGGGAAACAACTCCCATCCGCGCACCTCGGCGACCGCTACCAGTCCGGCACCGGACAAGGCATCTGTCAGCGCGGCGTGGTCCAGCGGGGCCTCGTCCGCTTCTTCTTCGTCCGAGGTGAAATCCAGGCCCACGGCAACGGACGCGGCATTCCATGCAGCGACTTCCGCCGGCTGTGTCGAAAGATCGACCTGAATGGGATCGGCAATCAGCACACGCCCTCCCGGCTGCAGAATATCTGAAACCGCTCGCAATACCGCAGGCAGTGTCTCGGGCTGAAGGTGGTGAAAGCAGCCGATGGCCGTTATGAAATCAAAGCGCGTTGTCACGCTGCCGATGAAATCGAACAGGTTCTGGCACAGCAGCACGACGTTTTTCGATTGCGATGACTCCAGCTTGGCGACGGCCTGCGCCAGCATTTCGGGACTGTGATCGACGCCGACAACGGCGTCGAAGCGCTGACCGAAGCGCAGCACGCTGTGCCCGGTGCCGCAGCCGAGATCGAGCATGCGACCGCCTTCCGGAATCGCGGCATCGAGTTCTCCGAACAGGATTTCATTGGCCAATTCGCGCGGCTGAACCACCACCGCGTCGTAGTCGTGCGCCGTCGCGGCATGGTAGCGAATGTCTTTCTCTTCGTGTTGCGAACGTTTTGTCATTTTGCGGAATCGCGTCATTTTCAAAGGCGCCAGTATATCGGCTCAGGTAAAGAAATCGGACGAAACTTCACCGACATCGTTATACTGCCCCGCAAACAGAAAGTCGGGAACTGC
>JASFSI010000081.1:0-7002 GCA_050114495.1 Lysobacterales bacterium
TCCGGCAAGGGCCGTCCATCCTCACCTCTTGAATGGCCGCTGCGGGGACCGCTGCGCAGCATGAACAGGGTCAGCCCGCTGGCAAGCAGGCTGACCGCGTAAAGGAAAAAGAATCCCAGGCTGTAGGCCAGGCGGGAACTGATCTCCCACGGACGGGCCCAGGCCTCGGTCAGGGCGGCCGGATCGAGCAAAGCGAAGATGACGAACGTGCCGGCGCAGGCGGCCAGGAACGAAATCCACAGCGCAACGCCGAGGTCCCGCTTGGACCGGTTCCAGCGCCCGGGCACTTCCTTCCTGTCAGCGTTCATCGTTTCGCTCTGCTCGACCGGTTTACGGCCTACTCTCCAGACATCTTTATCACGTAGGCTGCCAGCAGGCGAACCTTGTCATTGCTTCGGGTCTCGTCGTTGCTGAGCACCCCCGCCTGTCCCGGCATGTAGCCCTGGCGGCCGTTGATTACCGCGTACTCGATATCGGACGGGTCACTGCCGTAGAGCCAGATATCGTCGGTCAGGTTGGGAGCGCCAAGCGCCGTGTTGCCCTTGCCGTCCATGCCGTGACAGGCCATGCAGATGGTCTTGAAGTGCTTCTCGCCCGCAGCGGCCAGTTCTGCGTCCGCCTTCTGGCCGGACAGGGTCTGAACGTAGGCCGTCACTTCCTTGACGCCGGCATCGCCGAGTACGGCGCCGAACGGGGTCATCATGGCCTGGCGGCCGTTGGCGATCGTGTACATGACCTGGTCAAACTCACCGCCCCATTGCCAATCGCTGTCGTTAAGCGCCGGGAAGCCCCTGGCGCCGCCGCCGTCCGAGCCGTGGCACATCGCGCAGTTCTGGCCGAACAACCGGCCCGCGATATCCATGGCTTCGGCGTTCGCCATCAACTCTTCGGGGCTCATATCCCTGAACTGCGCATAGATCACTTCCTGTGCCGCATCGGCCTGAGCCATCTCGTCTTCCCATTGGCTTTCCTGCGTCCAACCCAGCTGGCCGGCAAAATTGCCCAGTCCGGGGAAGAATGCGAGGTAAACCAGCGCGAAAACGATGGTGATGTTGAACATGTGCAGCCACCAGCGCGGCAGCGGGGTGTTCAACTCATGAATGTTTTCATCCCAGACGTGCCCGCTGTCATCGCCCTCGCTCGCTTCGGTGTCGTTGCCGACACCCTTGGTCCAGTGCAGCAACCACCAGCAGCCGAATATGCTGCCCAGGGAGATCACGATCACGAACCAGTTCCAGAATGTGTTCAATTGCTCCATGGATATTACTCCTTGGTCTCGGTATTTCTTTCGTCGTTGTCAGGCACCTGGCCCGTATCTTCCTCAAGCGGAAGGCGGCTCATGCGGTCAAAATGCGGCTTGCGCTTTCGGCTCCAGGCCCAGGCCACGATGCCGATAAAGCCAAGGATGAGCGCGATCAGAACAAGCCCGCGGATCAGGTTGATATCAATTTCCATCGAATCAGCCCTATCGCCCGGTGCGGACCGTTCCCAGGCCCTGCAGGTAGGCGATCAACGCTTCCATTTCGGTCAGACCGTCAACGGCCGCAGCCGCACCGGCAATCTGCTCGTCGGTGTAGGGATCACCCAGCATCCGGAGCCGCTTCATCTTCTCTGCCACAAGTTCACCGTCCACGGTCGCCTCGACCAGCCACGGATAGGCCGGCATGTTGGACTCGGGAACGACATCCCGCGGATTCATCAGGTGGATGAAATGCCAGTCGTCGCTGTAACGGCCTCCGACGCGCGCAAGATCGGGGCCCGTGCGCTTGGAACCCCACTGGAACGGCCGATCGTAAACCGACTCCCCGGCCACTGAAAACGGTCCGTAGCGTTCGGTTTCACTGCGGAACGGACGCACCATCTGGGAATGGCAGTTGTAGCAGCCCTCCCGAACGTAGACGTCACGCCCGGCAAGACGCACCGCGTCGTAGGGCTCCACGTTGCCGTTCGGGCCTTGGTACGGCTGGTTGACCTGGTTCTGGAAAACCAGCGGCAGGATTTCCACCATGCCGCCGAGACTCACAACGATCACGATGAAGATGGACATCAACGTGATGTTTTTTTCGAGTTTTTTGTGTCCTTTACTCATTAGTGATCTCCCCAGTAAGCCGGTTCAGCCGCCTCGTGCTCCAGCATCTTGCCCTGCGCCAGCGTCTTGAAGACGTTCCAGGTCATGATGCAGATGCCGACCAGGAACAGGATGCCGCCCAGCAGGCGGATCGCGTAATAGGGTTTGGTGGCTGCGATGGTCTCAATGAAGGTATAGGTCAGCGTGCCGTCGTCGTTGAACGACCGCCACATCAGGCCCTGCATTACGCCCGCAATCCACATGGCGGCGATGTACAGCACGATACCGATGGTGGCAACCCAGAAATGGAGATCGACTGCCTTGACGCTGTACATTACTTTGTTACCCATCAGTCGCGGCACCAGCGAGTACAGGGAGCCCATGGTCATCATGGCCACCCAGCCCAATGCGCCGGAATGCACGTGCCCGACTGTCCAGTCGGTGTAGTGGCTCAGCGCATTGACCGTCTTGATGGACATCATCGGACCTTCGAATGTCGACATGCCGTAAAAACTCAAGGCGACGATCATGAACTTGAGCACCGGATCGGTGCGCAGCTTATGCCAGTGTCCCGACAGGGTCATGATGCCGTTGATCATGCCGCCCCAGCTCGGCGCCAACAGGATCAGCGAGAACACCATGCCCAGCGACTGCACCCAGTTGGGCAGCGCCGTGTAATGCAGGTGGTGCGGACCCGCCCACATGTAAATCGCGATCAGCGCCCAGAAATGCACGATCGACAGGCGGTAGGAGTAAACCGGCCCCTCGGCCTGCTTGGGCACGAAGTAGTACATCATGCCGAGGAAGCCCGCCGTCAGGAAGAAACCGACTGCGTTGTGGCCGTACCACCACTGCACCATCGCGTCGACGGCACCGGTGTAGATCGGGTAAGACTTGGTCAGCGTGACCGGCATCGACAGGTTGTTGACAATGTGCAGCAGCGCAATCGTGATGATGAACGCCGCGTAGAACCAGTTGGCCACGTAAATATGGCTGACCCGCCGTTTGGCAATGGTGCCGAAAAACACGACGGCATAAGACACCCAGACAACCGCGATCAGGATATCGATGGGCCATTCGAGCTCCGCGTATTCCTTGCTCTGCGTAATGCCCAGGGGCAGCGTGATGGCCGCGAGCAGGATGATCAGCTGCCAGCCCCAGAATACGAATGAAGCCAGCTTGTCGGAAAACAGCCGCACGTGGCAGGTTCTCTGCACGACGTAAAACGAGGTTCCGATCAGCGCGCTGCCGCCGAACGCAAAAATTACCGCGTTCGTGTGCAGCGGGCGAAGCCGGCTGTATGTGAGCCAGGGAAGATCGAAGTTGAGCGCGGGAAGCCACAATTGGGCGGCGATCAAAACACCGACCAGCATGCCCACGATTCCCCAGATGACAGTCATGACGACAAATTGCCGCACCACTTTATCGTTATAGGTCATAAGTCTTTTCCGGTTGTCGGTTTACAAAAGGTAAAACACGATATTGCCAGGACATTTACTCAACGCAGCCGGTGAACGCTCACCGGCTGCGCTGCATGGCGCCATCGGGTCAGGATTTGGCGACCCAGGCGTTGCACCAGCCGGCCCCATGCACGAGCCGGTTCTGGAAAATGCTGCAAGGCGCGGTTTCCGCGTCCTCTTCACCGGCAAACAGGGCGCAGTTGTGGCAGAACTGCTGCGCGCCGGCTTCACCTGCCCGTTTCGGGAACTTGGCGGTGTCGACGGTCGTGGCGTCGAGGACATATCCCATGGCCTGGGCCAGCGGTTCGTCTTCGCTAACCTCATCGGCTGCGACCAGGTTGATCGGAATGGAAGTCAGCGCGATAGCGCTGCCGCCCGCGGCCATGCCGAGCTTCAGAAACTTGCGGCGATTGATGGTTCGATTGCTTTTCACTGTTGCCTCCGGTATTGCAGTTTGCCAGTCGTTATTCGTTCGGGTCCGCCCTCAGGCCTTCAAGCAGATCGAGAAGACGGGATTGCGGAAATGGCTTGTCGAGAAAATCAACGGCGCCCTGACGGATCAGGTCGACTGCGCCCTGAAGAGGAATGTCGTGCCCGGTAAACACGACCGGAACGCCGGACTGCTTGCACAGGTCCAGGATTTCGGCCGGGCTGCTCTCGGGCAGGCTGGATTCACTGACCACCGCGGTAACGCCGCCGCCGGCAATTTCTGCCGCCAGTTCGTCGCGTTTTGCGGCCTGTCGCACGGTCCAGTTCTTACCTTGCAGAAGCACGGTCAGTGCATCACGGACACTCTCATCGGGCTCGTTCAGCAGAACGATTCCGTTAGCGCGGCCATTGGTATTGGAACACTTCCCCGACATTTGAGCGATGCTAACGGCTCAAAGCGGCCGTTCCATCAGGGAAATTACTTAGAATCCCGATTTTTAGACCTCAGCAAAATCGCCCGCAATCAGCCCGTCTTGCCGGACGGATTGCGCACGGCAGACCTGGACTCGAGCAGCGTGACCATGCGAACCAGTGAAGGCAGAGAATCCGCAGACATTTTCTGCATCACGTTGGCGCGATGAATCTCCACCGTGCGCGGACTGATCCCCAGTGAATCGGCAACGCCCTTGTTGGGCAGGCCGCGCGCCAGCAACTCCATGACTTCCCGTTCACGCGGGGTACAGGAGGCTACCCGTTCGCGCAGGTCCTGAAGTTCAGCCAGTTCCCGCTGGCCGGCACGGTAGTCCTCGATCGCAGCCTGTACCTTGCCGATAATTTCACCCTCGCCGAACGGCTTGGTCAGGAAGTCGTATGCGCCCTGCTTGATGGCTTCGACGGCCAATGGAATGTCGCCGTGGCCGGTAATGAAGATAACCGGGAACCCCAGTTGGCGGGTCTGCAGTATTCGAAACAGTTCGAGGCCGTCGGTGCCGGGCATTCGAATGTCCAGCAGCATGCAGTCGATGGGCGGAATTTCCCCGGCAGCGAGAAAGGCATCGGCGGATTCGAAATAACAGCTCGTCAAGTCGCCTGCGTAAAGCAGCAGCCGCAGCGATTCGCGAATGGCCTCGTCGTCATCGATGATGCAAACCAGCGGTTCCGTGGACATGACTAGCCGATTGATTCGAGCGGTAAACCGAGGGTAAAACGACTGCCTCCGCCCGGCCGGGGTTCGTACCTGAGACCGCCGCCGTGCGCCGTTGCGATTCGGCGGCAGATGGACAGGCCGAGACCGACGCCTTGCGGACGGGTGGTGAAAAAGGCTTCGAACAGGCGTTCGCGGTTTTCCTCGCTTATGCCCGGGCCGTTATCGGAAACCGAAATCTTGAGACAGCTGTCTTCTTTCCTCGCGCTGATGACGATTTGGCCTTCACTGCAGCCCGCCTCGCCCAGAGCATCCAGGCTGTTGCGCACGAGGTTGACCAGGACCTGCTGGATCTGGATATCGTCAACGTAAACCTGCGGAAGGTCGGGCGTTGATTCAAATTCGAGGGTGAAATTCGTATTTTTTACTTCATGTTCAAACAGTAACAGAACATTCCTAACAATCTCATCAATAAAATGACGGCCCTTGACCAGCGATCCGCCGCGTACCAGTTTGCGCATGCGCCGGACTACTTCAGCCGCCCGCAGTGATTGTTCCGCGATGCGCTGGCAGATGAAATGCATCTCGTCGACCGAGGGTTTGTTTTCGCGTTCCATCATGGCGCGTGCCGCGTCGGCATAGGCCGAAATCGCCGTCAATGGCTGGTTGATCTCGTGGGCGATGCCCGCGGTCAGCTCACCCAGCGCCACCATCCGGTCGGAATTGGCCAGGCGCGACTCGAGCTGCCTGACCCGGGCCTCGGCTGCGCGCGCCTCGCTGAGATCGCGAATGAATCCGACGAACTTGCGTCCGCCGGGCTGGCGGAATACACCAACCGTGAGCAGGATTGGAAACGACTCGCCGTTTTTGCGCAGCGCGTTCTCTTCACGGCCATGACCGATAATCCCGGCGCGCCCGGTTTCCCGATACGTGCGAATGTAGTCATCGTGCCGTCCCCGGTGCGGCTGCGGCATCAGCATCTTTACGTTTTTGCCCAGAACTTCGCTCTCTTCGTAGCCGAACATCGCTTCGGCAGCGGTGCTGAAACGCTCGATGATACCGTTGCGGTCGATCAGGATAATCGCATCGACCGCCGCCTCCATCAGGGCGTCAAATGTATTTTCGTGGGCTGTTCTGTCCTTGTTCAAGCGTGTGCTCCGTTCGCCGCGCCCGGTGCGAGCCGCAACCAGACCCGGAGTCGCCGATAGTCGTCCGGCCGGTTCATGGACCGGCATACCATGCTGTGACGCGGCCACCCGCCTCGAAGCGGCCGCCAGTGCAGGATGCAGACCCAGGGAGTGACCCAGGGCGCTCCGCTAAGCCTTCCCGCGGTGCGGCTTTCAGCCGACAGGAAATCGACATGGCCTTCCCGGTCGAGAACCATGCGCCCGGATGCGTTTCGACGCCGGTCCAGGAGCCGTCCCAGCATCACGGCCATAAGCAGCAGGGCCACGGACCCCAGGCGCCAGACCGCCGACGTATCTGCCGCCAGCAGGAGCACGGTCGTGAAAATCAATACCACCCAGTACGAACGCGTCAACCAGGGCGCCTTGCCGCAAGCGAGCTCCAGGCGGTTGACCACATCAGCTCCTGATGGCGTTCAGCAGCGGGCGAAACGCGGGTTCCTGCAGGGTTTCCGGCTTCTGGACCCACGTCCAAAGGCGGTCGTCCTCGGTGGCGAGAAGCGCTTCGAGCTCCGGCCATTCACCGTTTTCAAGCTGCGTCGACTCACGCTCGACGAAGCGCAGCAGCAGCACGTCGAGTTCCTTCATTCCACGCCGGCACAGCCACCGCAGTTTTCGAATTCGTGCCGGGTCCGCCATTCAGTCCTCGCGGGTGGGCGGCGTTCAGACGCCGCGGCGCACCATCAGCTGTTTCTTGATCTCCGCGATGGCCTTGGC
>JASFSI010000082.1:0-6949 GCA_050114495.1 Lysobacterales bacterium
CGTCGATTCGGCAAAGCGCATCGAGGACCTCGTAGGCCGCACCGACTACGAGATTCACCCCGAGGAACAGGCGGACCATTACCACAGCCTCGAGAAGCGCGTATTCAAGGAAAACCGTTACCTTGGAGACATCCAGCAGGCAGTGACGGCAGACGGCCGCTCGCGCTGGATCGATAACCGCAAGCTGCCGCTGCATGACGCCGACGGCGAAGTCATCGGCGTGTTCGGCTTTGTCCGCGACGTCACCAGCGAAATCCTGCTCGAACGCGAACTGACAAAAAGCGAGCGCCGCAATCGCCTGTTTTTTGAACTCGTTTCATCACTGCACGTGATCATTGATCTGAACGGCCGCTTCGTCGATGTCAACAACGGCTGGTCGGAAGTGCTTGGTTATCAGCGCGACGAGATCGTGGACAACTACATCCCGGATTTTCTGCACCCGGACGATGCCGCGCGGACGCTCAAGGAGATTGAACGCCTGGCGCGGGGCGTGACGACCCTGCACTTCAGGAACCGGTACCGGCACAAATCCGGTCACTACCGCCTCATTGACTGGAGCGCGGAGTACGATCCGGCCGAGCAGCTGATTTACGCGGCTGGGAACGACATCACCGACCTGGAAGCCACGCGCGAACGCCTCGAAGACCTGGTGCGGATTCGTACCGAGGCACTCGAAAAAGCCCAGCGCGAGACGGTCGAGTCCAGCCTCGCCAAGAGCCGGTATCTCGCGGACATGAGCCACGAAATCCACACGCCCGTGAACGACCTGGCGAGCATGCTCGAGCTGCTGGAAACGTCCGGCCTCGACAGCCGGCAGGGCGAGTACCTTGAAAAAGCCCGGTCCGCGGCGCAAGTTCTACTGGAAATCATCACCGATATCCAGGAGCGGTCGCGGATCGAGTCCGGCGAGGCGGGACTGGAAACGCGGCGCTCGGACCTTACCCGGTCCACCGCGGACACGATCGAAGCGGATCGCGGCGAAGCGTCAGGGCAGCTGGGCGATGATTCGCTGCAGCGCCTGCGCGGCGTGTCCGTCCTGCTGGTCGAGGACGATTTGGTCAGCCAGCAATTCGTGCGGGAACTGATGGCGCGTGAAGAATTGAAGGTCGAGGTCGCGGGAAACGGGAAGGAAGCGCTGGATACACTGGCCACCCAATCCTTTGACCTGATCCTGATGGACTGCCGGATGCCGTTGATGGACGGTTACGAGGCCACGCGGCGGATTCGCGCGAACCCGGCGCTGGACGACACACCGGTCCTCGCGCTCACGGCCAACGCCATGAAAGACGACATCACCCGGGCGCTGGATGCGGGGATGGACGATCACGTACCCAAGCCGATCATTCCCACGGTGCTGTTCAGCACCATGGCCAGGTGGCTCGAAAGAGGGCGCAAGGCCGTCTGAGCTGTTTTTTTTCACTCCGATATCCCGTGCAACGGCTCCTGCCTACCGTTCAGCACCTAAACCCTTGTTGTCCTTGACAATCACTTTTGTAAACACTATCGTGCATATTAGTGGGAAATTGTGGTAAAAAGTGATAATCAGGTAGAGGACAGTGTTTTTCGGCGAAACAGCAATCAACCTGGACGCGAAAGGGCGTCTGGCCATACCGATGCGCTACCGGGATGCGATCCAGGATGCGGCCGGTGGGCAGTTGGTGCTGACCTACAGCGCATTCGATAACGGCGCCCTCTACCTGTTCCCCAAGGAGAAATGGGAAGCGGTTCGTGACGAAGTAATGAAGCTGAGTACCTACGAACCACGGCATCGCAGCCTGCAGAGAAAGCTGGTGGGCAGCGCGAGCACGGTCGAGCCGGACGCAAACGGGCGGATTCAGATTCCGCTGACCCTGCGCCAGGTGGCCGGGCTCGAGAAGCGGGTGGTGATGCTGGGCATGGGCGAGCGCTTCGAAATCTGGAACGAGGGTGTTCTGAACTCGACGCGCCTTGAGGATAACAGTGCGAGTGAAGACTCGCCGACAGAAGAAATGACCCGGCTGGTGTTTTAGCCGGTGAGCAAGACTGCCAGGAGTTGAAGACGGATTAAATGAGCGCCTACCAACACCGCCCGGTTCTGCTGGAAGAAGCGGTGGACGCGCTGAAAATCCGCCCCGACGGGAAATACCTCGACGGCACTTTTGGCAGGGGAGGGCATAGCCGGGAAATCCTGGCCCGCCTGTCCCGGAAAGGCTGCCTGTTCTCGCTGGACAGGGACCCGGAGGCTGTAGCCGCCGGAATGGAAACGCTAGGAGACGATCCGCGGTTTTCCATTGTCCAGGGGGAGTTCGCAGAAATGGAGCGCTACGTTCAAGCGTGGGGCATCGAAGAAGGCCTGGATGGCATTTTGCTGGACATAGGTGTTTCTTCGCCGCAATTGGACGATCCGGAGCGCGGTTTCTCTTTCATGGGAGACGGTCCGCTGGATATGCGCATGAACCCTTTACAGGGTGTTTCGGCCGAAGAGTGGTTGGCGGAAGCGCCGGAGCGGGAATTGACCCGAGTGTTTAGGGAGTTCGGAGAGGAGCGCCACGCGCGCAGGATTGCCAGGAGCATTGTATTGGCCCGGCAGAAGCAGCGGCTGGAAACGACAGGTCAGTTGGCGAGACTGATCGAGGAAACAATCGGTCGCCGGGAAAAAAACAAGCATCCAGCGACACGATGCTTCCAGGCAATCCGGATATTTATAAATGACGAAATGGCTCAACTGGCCAAGGGGCTGGGGAAAGCGATCAAGTTGTTGCGCCCGGGAGGCAGGCTGGTAGTTATCAGCTTTCACTCCCTTGAGGACCGCCTGGTCAAGCGGACGATTCGAGAAGCCGCACGACCAGGACAGGTCCGAAAAAACATACCGCAACATCCCGATCTCAAGCCATTGCTGCGGCCCGTTGGCCGGGCTGTCAAAGCCTCTGAAGCCGAACTCTCCGTCAATCCCCGTGCGCGCAGCGCCGTTATGAGGATTGCGGAGAAGCTCGGTTGAATAAAGAACTCATCGTTCTGTTGATTGCCCTCCTGGCCGCTGTAGGCAGTGCGCTCGGCGTCGTCTACACGCGCCACGAGAGCCGGCAGTTCGCGGTGCAGCTGGGACAGCTGGAAAACGAACGCGACGAATACCTCATCGAGTGGAGCCGCCTGCAACTCGAACAGGCCGTGCTGGCCGACGCGGGCACGGTCGAGCCCCGCGCACGCGACGAGCTCAGCATGAAATCACCCGAAGACACCGCGATCCTGGTGGTCGAACCATGAGCGAGGGACAGAAATTCAACGTCCCGGTCGGCCGCCTCTACGCCGCGCTGCTGTTCCTGTTCCTCTGCTCCGTGGCCCTGGTGGCCCGCGCGGTCAACCTGCAGGTCATCGACTCGGGCTACCTGCAGGACGAGGGCAACGACCGCTTTCTCAGGGACGTGGAGATCGCCACCCCCAGAGGAACCGTGTTCGACCGCAACGGCGAACCGCTGGCCGTCAGTACGCCGGTCGATTCCATCGGCGCCGACCCGTCGAGGCTGCTGCAGGAGCCTGAGGGCATCCGTGAACTGGCGCGCATCCTCGGTACCGAGGCCGACGCGATGGAACGCCGCCTGACGCAGAAGTCGAAAAAACGCTTTATCTGGATCCGCCGCCGCCTGCATCCTTCCACCGCCCAGCAGGTCAACGAACTGGACCTGCAGGGCATCGAGATCCGCAAGGAATACCGGCGTTTCTACCCGGCCGGCGAAGTCGCTTCGCAGCTGGTCGGCTTCACGAACATTGACGACATCGGGCAGGAAGGCCTGGAGCTGGCTTACAACGACTGGCTGCAGGGTTCGCCCGGGGTCAAGCGCGTCATCAAGGACGGCGCCGGACGCATCATCGAACACGTGGAGGTCGTCAGGGAAGCCGAAACCGGCCGCGACCTTCACCTCACCATTGATCGCCGCCTGCAATACCTCGCCTACCGGGAGCTGAAAAGCGCCGTGCGCAAACACGGTGCGCTCTCGGGCAGCGTGGTGCTGCTGGACGTCGCGACCGGCGAAGTGCTGGCGATGGTGAATTATCCCTCCTACAACCCGAACAACCTCGAGCGGCTGAACCACGAAGGACTCAGGAACCGCGCGGTGACGGACGTCTTTGAGCCCGGTTCGGTGATCAAGCCGATCATGGTGGCCTCGGCCCTGGAGACCGGGCGCTGGAAGCCGACCACGCCGATCGACGCATCGCCCGGCTGGATCAGCCTGGGCCGGTTCACCGCCAAGGACCACCGCAACTACGGCCCCATCGACCTGACGCGCCTGCTGACCAAGTCGTCCAACGTGGCCGCGGTCAAGGTGGCGCGGGACCTCGAACCCGAACACATGTGGGACACCTACGACCGTTTCGGCTTCGGCGACGTGACCGGAACCGCGTTTCCGGGCGAGTCGGCCGGCGTGCTGCGCAGCTGGCGCCGCTGGAAACGCGTCGAGCAGGACACGATCGCCTACGGCTACGGCCTGTCCGTGACCGCCCTGCAGCTCGCTTCGGCCTATGCGGTGATCGCCAATCACGGGCTGCTGCGGCGCCCGACGCTGGTGATGGGCGCCGACAATCCGCCGGAATCGATTCTTGACCCGGTCGTCGCGCAACAGGTCGCCGCCATGCTGGAAACGGTGACCGGGCCGGAAGGAACGGGCAGCCGGGCGCGCGTTAAGAACTACCGGGTGTCGGGCAAGACGGGCACGTCGCGCAAGGCGGCATCGGGCGGATACCGGGAAGGACGGTACGTCGCCAGCTTCGCCGGCTTCGCGCCCTCGAGCAATCCGCGCATCGCCGGTGTCGCGGTGATCAACGACCCCAACAACGGTGAGTTTTACGGCGGCGCCGTTGCGGCGCCGGTCTTTTCGTCCGTCATGACCGGCGCCCTGCGCCTGATGAACGTTCCGCCGGATGACTTCGAAATAATGATCGCCGGGAGTACGCCGTGAAGGCTGAAGTCAGCAGCGCCGCCCTGCTCGAAGACTGGGTGCCGGACGCAGCCGATATCCGCATCTGCGGCATTCGCAGCGACGCAGGCCGTATCCAGGCCGGGGAAGCGTGGGTGGATCTCGACGGCGGGCGGGACGCGCGTCTGGCGCAGGCCAGGGGCGCAGCGCTGGTGCTGACCCCCGAAAACGGCCGGGCCCCGGGCCGGGATATGCCCGCGATCGCGGTGCCCGGGCTCGAAGACCGCCTGCCGGAACTGGCTGCACGCTTCTGGCGCCACCCGGCCGAACAGATCGCTATCGCCGCGGTGGCAGGCAACGGCTCTTCCTGCGCGGTCGGGCACTACCTGGCGCAGTCCTGGCGCCGCAGTGCCGACGGCGTTCGCCGCACGGTCCGTGAGCGCGCTGGCGGCATGACGCATTACCTGCCCACGGCCGCGATCGGCGAGCCCTTCACGCTGCAGGAGCAGCTGAACGGCTGCCTCGAAAACGGGGCGCGGCAGCTCGCCCTGGACGTTTCCCCGCACGCGCTCGAACGGGGCTGGCTCGAAGACCTTGCCCTGGAGGTCGCGGTGTATTGCGGCGATGGAAAAGAAAACGACCGGCCGCTGCGGCCGCTGTTTACTCGGTGCCGGCCGCGCTTCGCCGTGATCGACCACGATACGGCCGAGGGCAAGGCGCTGACGCGCCTGGTGGCCGATGACATCCAGGTGCTGACGTTTGGCACCAACGGCTCGACCGAGCTGCAGGGTTCCTTCCTGGGCATGGATGCCGGCGGCATGACGATCCGCATTGCCAGCCCCTGGGGGGGTGGCCAGGTTCACACGGGATTGCTGGGGCGGCGCAACCTCTCCGCGCTGCTGGCGGCCGCCGGAACACTGGCGCTGATGGGCATGCCCTGGGACCGCATCATGCACCAGGTCGAAATCATGGGCGCCGTGCCGGGGCGCATGAAGCGCATCGACGGCGAGCCCGGTCAACCGACCGCCGTGATCGACCACGCGCACACGGCGGAGGAATTGGAAGAAGTGCTGCTGGCCCTGCGCTCGCACCTGCACGGTCGCCTGAGCTGCGTGTTGCCGCGCCGGGCCGAGCGGGATGGACGCACGCTGCGCGTGGCCCGGTTGCTTTCCGACCGGGTCTTTGAAACCGGCGCCATGAACCGTGCGCAGGTCATTCGCGATGCGGTTCGCAGCAGCGGTTCGAACGACATCGTGCTGATCGCGGGTTTACCCGAAGAAATCACCGGCGGCGACGAAGAGCGTTCGCTGCGCCGCCTGATGGAGGCCGCGGCATGACGCCCCTGGCGCTCAGCGACCTGGCCCGGGTTCTCGGCTGCGACTGCGACGCGGCGGACATCGAGATCCGTGATGTCGTGACCGACAGCCGCAAGGTCTCGCCGGGCTGCCTGTTCGCCGCCCTGGTGGGCGAACGGGTGGACGGCCACGATTACGCCGGCCGGGCGGTGGAAAGCGGAGCGCTCGCCCTGCTGGTCGAACGGCCGCTGGACATCGACGTTCCGCAGCTGGTGGTCGGGAACGTGCTTCGAGCGCTCGGCGTTATCGCGGGCCTGGTGCGTGACCGGCTCGATCCGCAAGTCGTCGGCATTACCGGCAGCAACGGCAAAACGACCGTCAAGGAAATGCTGGCGTCGATCCTGCGGCTCGAGGGCAGCGTGCTCTCGACGCGGGGCAACTACAACAACGAACTCGGTCTGCCCCTGACGCTGTTCGGGCTCGAGCCGAAGCACCGTTTCGCCGTGCTTGAAATGGGCGCCAGCAAATCCGGTGACATCGCTTACCTGGCGCAAATCGCAAAACCCCGGGTCGGCCTGGTCAACAACATTGCGCCGGCGCACCTCGAGGGATTCGGCAGCATCGAGGGCGTGGCGCGCACCAAGGGCGAGATGTTCTCCAGCCTGCCGCCCGACGGCTGGGCCGTGATGAACGCCGACGAGCCCTGGCTCGACCTGTGGCGAGGGATCAACAGCGCCGGCAACACGATCACCTTCGGCGTGG
>JASFSI010000083.1:0-6915 GCA_050114495.1 Lysobacterales bacterium
CATGGATCGTGGTTCAAATTTCTTCTCTCCGGCTAAAAATTCTAAAAAAACATTTAATAACAACAATCTAAAGGTGAAAGAACGGCTGGCACGGAACCTGCATCCAAGGGAGTGACAGCAACGCACTCAAACGGGAGGTTCTGAATGAAACTGGTTACCGCGATCATCAAGCCATTCATGCTCGATGATGTACGCCATGCACTGGCCGAGGTCGGCGTCGCCGGCATCACGGTCACGGAAGTCAAAGGCTTCGGCCGGCAAAAGGGCCATACCGAGCTCTACCGCGGCGCCGAATACAACGTCGACTTTCTTCCCAAACTGAAGCTGGAAACGGCCTGCTCGGAAGAGATGGCGGAGCGCGTGGTGGAAACCATCCAGTCCGCCGCTTCGAGCGGCAAGATCGGGGACGGAAAAATCTGGGTTTGCTCGCTCGATGAGGTAATCCGGATCCGTACCGGGGAAACCGGCGCGCAAGCGCTTTGAACCGGGAAATCGGAAAAAAGTAATCCGGGAGATACTCAATGGAAAACCAGATTTTTGAACTGCAGTACGCGATCGACACCTTCTATTTCCTCATCTGCGGCGCCCTCGTCATGTGGATGGCCGCCGGCTTCTCGATGCTGGAAGCGGGCCTCGTCCGCGCCAAGAACACCACGGAGATCCTGACCAAGAACGTGGCGCTTTATGCCATTGCCTGTTTCATGTACCTGGCCAGCGGCTACGCCATCATGTACGGCGGCGGCTGGTTCCTCAGCGGCATCGAGGCATTCAACCTGGACGAGGTGCTCGCGGCTTCCGCGGAAAACGGCTTTGACGGCGATTCGGTTTATTCCGGCGCCTCGGACTTTTTCTTCCAGGTCGTCTTCGTGGCGACGGCCATGTCCATCGTTTCGGGCGCGGTGGCCGAGCGCATGAAGCTGTGGGCCTTCTTCGTATTCGCCGCGGTCATGACGGGCTTCATCTACCCGATGGAGGGTTCCTGGACCTGGGGTGGAAAGGATGTGTTCGGCCTGTTCAACCTCGGTGACCAGGGCTTCAGTGATTTCGCCGGTTCCGGCATCGTTCACATGGCCGGCGCCGCCGCGGCCCTGGCCGGTGTGCTGCTGCTCGGCGCGCGCAAGGGCAAGTACAACAGGGACGGTTCCGCCAACGCTTTGCCGGGCGCCAACCTGCCGCTGGCCACGCTGGGTACGTTTATCCTGTGGATGGGCTGGTTCGGCTTCAACGGCGGGTCCGTGCTGAAGCTCGGTGACGCGGCCAGTGCGCACAGCGTGGCAATGGTGTTCCTCAACACCAACGCGGCTGCAGCTACCGGCCTGATCGCCGCGCTGATTACCGCCCGCATGCTGTTCGGCAAGGCCGACCTGACGATGGCGCTCAACGGCGCGCTCGCTGGCCTGGTCGCCATCACCGCTGAGCCGTCCACGCCGACCGCGCTGCAGGCTTCGCTCTTTGGCCTGGTTGGCGGCGTCGTGGTGGTCCTCAGCATTATCGGCCTGGACAAGCTCAAGATCGACGACCCGGTCGGCGCGATCTCGGTGCACGGCGTGGTCGGCCTGCTCGGCCTGCTGCTGGTGCCGGTGACCAATGACGGATCGACCTTCACCGGTCAGTTGCTCGGCGCTGCGACGATCTTCGTCTGGGTATTCGTCACCAGCCTGATCGTCTGGGGTGTGCTGAAAGTCGCTATTGGCATCCGTGTCGACGAGGAAGAAGAATACACCGGTCTCGACATCGGGGAATGCGGCCTCGAAGCCTATCCCGAGTTCACCTCGGTGCGACCGTAGACTGTACAGGGACCGGGCCGCTCACGCCGCCCGGTCCCTGTTGTTCGGAATGGCGGCAATTTCAGGCGGAAGCCGCTCCGCTTTGCCAGGGGGAATCCGTAATCATCGCTTTTTCGGCCACGTCGAGAAACGCACGGGCCTGCGCTGAAAGGTACTTGCCGCGGCGCATCACGATGCCGTAACTGCGACGGGGGAAGTACTCGCTCATGTTGCGCGCTACCAGGCGGTCGTCTTTGCGCAGGCAGATGCCGGTGACGATCGAAACGCCGAAGTCGAGTTCCACGTAGCGCTTGATCACTTCCCAGCCGCCCACTTCCAGCGTCACGTTGAACGGCACTTGGTGCTGCTGGAAAACGCGATCGATCATTCTCCAGGTAGTCAGTCGCCGCGGTGGAAGGATCAGCCCGTAGGGTGCGATGTCCTCGATCGCCACGTTTTCCTGCTCAGACAGGGGGTGCCCGAGCGGCATGATCAGGGCCGGCTCGAAAGAACACACGGGCTGGTAACTGATGTCCGACGGCACGTCCAGCATCGAGCCGATCGCCAGGTCGACCTCATCGTCCCGCAGCATGGCCAGGCCGTCGCGGCCGGTCACGTTCTTGAGGTGCACGTGGATGTTCGGGTACTGCTCGCGGAACGCCTGCACGATGCGTGGCAGCAGGTAGATGATCGTCGACTCGCCGGCCGCGATGATCACCTCGCCGCTGTTCAGGTCGCCCTTCATCTGGCTGTGGAACCGCGCGTTCAGCGACTCCAGTCCCGCGACGAGGGGGCGCGCCATCTCGTACAGTTCCTGGCCTTCGCGCGTCAGGTTGATGCGCGGGCCATGGCGCTCGAACAGCACCGTGTCGAGTTCGCGCTCCAGTGCGCGAATCTGCAGGCTGATGGCCGGTTGGCTGAGAAACAGCTCCTCGGCCGCATCGGTCATCTTGCCGCTCTTGGCCACCGCGCAGAACGCACGCAGCTGCTTGAGCTGGTTTCCCTTGTAATAAAAACGAGTCGGTTTATTCGTCAATGCATCGGGCCGGAAAATTAACGAAGTTTATTATTAAACGGGGTAACGGTGGCCCTGTCAAAATCTGGTGTTTTAAAGATCAGCTCCTGTGGGACAGCGTAAGCGCCGGAACCGGCACGTCCAGACCGAATTCAAAAGAGTCGTAAAAAAGCCGGTCCTCGGGCAGTCCGTGTTCGATGAACAGCGGCTTGGCTGCTTCGATCATCAACGGCGGGCCACTCATGTAAACGTCGAAATCCTCGAGCCGGGGGTGCCGTTCCACGACCGCTTCGTGCACCAGCCCACGAAACGCCTCTTTTTCAGGCGTCCCGGCACCCTCGGACAGAGCCCTTCGGTACACGATGTGCGCATGATCCTGCGCCCAGCGGCTGGCCAGATCGTCCATATACAGGTCTTCCAGGGCACGCGCCCCCCAGAACAGGTTGATTTCCCGGTGGTCATCCTGCTCCAGCAGGTTCTCGATCATCGACTTGAGCGGGGCAAAACCGGTTCCGCCGCCCATCATGATCATCGGCCGCCCGGGCTGGTCGTTGCGCACGAAGAACGTGCCGAGCGGGCCTTCGAAACGCATGATGTCCCGTTCCCTGAGTTCGTCGAACACGTAACCGGTGAAACCGCCGCCCTCGACGTGACGGATATGAAGTTCGATTTCATTCTCCCGCGACGGGCTGCTGGCGATCGAGAAGGCGCGCCGCTTGCCGCCTTCGACAATAATGTCGACGTACTGCCCCGCCAGAAACTGCAAACGCTGGGCGGCGGGCAGGCAGAGCACGAGCCGCACCACGTTTTTGGAGAGCAATTCCTTTTCCACGACACGGGCCGGCAGCATGCGCACCTGGATGTCGCGGACCGCCTCGATCTCGCGCGCCTCGATAATCAGATCGTCCAGCGGCTCGGCCTGGCAGAACAGCGCGGCCCCGGCATCGGCCTCCCCGGGCTCAAGGGCTTCGGGCTGGTGGTGAGGGTAATGCAGGCTGCCGCTGATCAGCTTGCCCTTGCAGCTTCCGCAGGTGCCGTTCTTGCACGAGTAGGGCAGCATGACGCCTTGCCGCAGCGCGGCCGCGAGCACGGTTTCACCTTCTTCTACCGTGAACGTTTTACCGCTGCCGGCGATCGTGACTTCAAATGACTTCATCGTGTTTTCTCCATAATTGCGTGCATTTTCGCCGATCGAGCGTTGCTGTGGTAGGCTTGCGCCGATTTTTAAGAACTTCGACCATGGCTTATCTCAGGCTCATATACCGCATACCCTGGCTGCTGTTCCTGGCGTTCATCGGGACGCCGCTGGTCGTACTGTGCCAATACCGGCCGTTCAGCGGCTTGAGATTCGGCCGGCGCAGGCTGGATGGCATCATGGCTGCATGGTGGGGCCGCACAATCTGCCGTATTTTCGGCTTGCGCCTCTCGGTTCGCGGAACCGTTCCGCCGGGACCGCAGCTGCTGGTCGCAAACCATATTTCCTGGATCGATATTCCGGTGCTGCAGAGCGTGGCCACCGTTGGATTCGTGGCAAAGGACGAAATACAAAAATGGCCGGTTATCGGGTTCCTGGCGAAAGCGGGTAAAACCGTGTTTCTCGAACGGGGCAACCATGCCTCGGCCGACGGCGTTACCGGGGCCATGGAAGAGCGGCTGCGCGCGGGCGGCAATGTCGCGATTTTTCCGGAAGGGGGCATTCTTCCGGGGCCCGGTGTGAAGCGGTTCCATGGCCGCCTGTTCGCTGCCGCCATTCACACGGACGCTCCGGTTCAGCCGGTCATGCTGCGGTACATGGTCGATGGAAAACACGATGACGACATGACTTTCCTGCCCGGTGAGAATTTCGTTGCGAATTTTTTCCGCCTGTTCATGCAGTCGCCCCGTGACACCGAGGTCGCGGTGCTTCCCCGGCTGGAATCAGCCCACCGGCGGCGTCGCGCCCTTGCAGCCGAAGCCGAGGCCGCGGTGCGCGAGGCCTACGAAGCAGAGTCGTAGCGTGACGGAGTCTTACGCTGGTTTTCGGCCGCCGTACAGCCTGCGCAGCGGGCATCTGCAATCGCTCCTGGGCAGCAGCGGCCTTCGCCGCAGGGTCATGATGCAGCGCTCGACCGCTTTGCGGACGGCGTCTGAAGTGTGGACGCTGGATGGGGGCGAAGGCGTGCGCCTGCAGGGGCTGCTTTCGAGACAGTCCGGTGAAGGGCGCGGCCTCGCTGTGCTTTTGCACGGCTGGGAAGGCAACGTCAATTCCAATTACATGCTGGGAACCGGTGCGGCGCTGTACGAGGCTGGTTTCGACGTGTTTCGGCTGAACTTTCGTGACCACGGCGATACCCATCACCTGAATCCGGGCCTGTTCCATTCCTGCCGCCTGGGCGAGGTCGTGCATGCCCTGCGCAACCTGCAGGACCGGACCGGCGCCGGGGGTTGGCGCCTGGGCGGCTACTCGCTGGGCGGCAATTTCTCGCTGCGTGTCGGGCTGAAGTCCGACGAGGCCGGGCTCGACATCGGTCGGATCGTCGCCGTTTGCCCCGTTATCAAGCCGGCGCATGCCATGGACTCGATGGAGCGTGGGCTGCGTTTTTATGAACGGTACTTCGAACGCAAGTGGACGCGCTCCCTGAACGCCAAAAAGGCTGCCTTCCCGGAACTTTACGCGCATGAGAACTGGCATGAGATCAAGGGCCTGCGCCAGCGCACGCATTATCTCGCGACAAAGCACGGCTACGCCAATGCGGACGAATACTTCGACGGCTACTCGGTGGGCGACGGCCGCCTGGCATCGCTGGCCGTTCCGACCACGATCCTCACCGCCGAGGACGATCCGATCGTGCCGGTGACCGACTTTCATGAGTTGCCGAAAAACCCGATGATCGAACTGCTGATTTCCCGTTACGGTGGGCATTGCAGTTTCCTCAAGAACTGGCGTTTTGAAAGCCATGCCGAGGACGTGATGCGGGAACGTTTCCTGGGGACCGGATAGCTTCTTACCCGGCGGGTATTTTCAACTCCGGGACCGGAGCGGCATTTCCCCTTTCACGAGGCGTATGAGGACAGGACGTCCTCATTCGAGCAACACAGGGATGTGCACGCCAGCGAGCGTCCCCGAGAAGGGGCGAATTCCGCTCCGGTCCTGTCCCGTTGAATCCCGGGCGGATTCCACACGCCGGGTGCGGGTCAAAGAAGCGACCTATGCCCCCATGACGAGGCTTCGGTTGTCGGGAACAACCGAAGAGTGCCCATGGACGGCTTGAACGTCCTCGGAATGGGAGCAAGGGTCGTTTCGGTCGCTTGCAGGAGAAGTGGAGCGGGTGAACGGAATCGAACCGTCATCATCAGCTTGGGAAGCTGAGGTAATAACCATTATACGACACCCGCATTGCTGCGAATTTACGCCTGCCTGCAAATCGGTACCACGCCGATGCAAGCGAACCCGGTTACTATCGCCCGGATTTTTAGGCCGGGCTTACCAGGGAACGACCGATCCGCCATGGCTGCGATACGTTCCTGTATCCGCCATGGTAAGGCTGCCGATGACCTTGCGCATGCCGCTTACCGACTGCTCGACCGTCAGCGTCGCGTTGGGCCCGCCCATGTCGGTCTGGACCCAACCCGGATCCATCGCCACCACGATGAAGCCCTCGTCGCGTTTCTCGGCGCCCAGCGAGCGCGAGAACATGTTCAGCGCAGCCTTGCTTTCGCGGTAGCCGTAAAAACGGGCGGAATCGTTGTTGGCCACGCTGCCCAGCCCGCTGCTGATGTTGACGACGGTCTTGCCGCTGCCAGCCGACAGGTTCGGCAGCAGTGCCTGGGTGACCCTGATGGGGCCCAGGATGTTGACGTCGAGCATCCGCGCTGCGGTCTCAATGTTGGTTTCGGCCAACGAGTCCTGCGGAATCAGGATGCCGGCGTTGTTGACCAGCAGATCGATGGGCTGTCCTTCCAGGTCCGCGGCCAGCCGTGCGACGCTGTCCGCGTCGGTCACGTCGAGCTGCAGGACGCGGGCTCCAAGTTCCTGCAGGTCCGTGGCGGCATCCGGCTTGCGCGCCGTGCCGATGACCTGCCAGCCGGCCTCGCGATACTGCCGGGCGAATTCGAGGCCGATGCCGCGGTTGGCGCCCGTGATCAGCACGACCC
>JASFSI010000084.1:0-6900 GCA_050114495.1 Lysobacterales bacterium
GCGGCCGTCCGCTCGAGGAAGGGTTCGTAGACGCCGCCCGCGGCCTGGTAATCGTCGAACGGTACAAATACGAAATGGGCGCCCAGCAGGCGGTTCAGCAGCAGGTTGCCGTTGGGGACCGCATCGTGATCGAAACCGCCCGGCGGTTCGCGCACGACCACCGTTGCGTCCAGGCCCAGTTGGCGGGCGGCAAAGACGGTGGCCCGGGCATGGTTGCTCTGCGGTCCGCCGCAGGTCACGAGGTGATCGGCGCCCTGCTCCAGGGCCTCGGCACAGAGGTACTCCAACTTGCGGATCTTGTTGCCGCCCAGCGCCCAGCCGGTCAGGTCGTCTCGCCAGATACGCACGTCCCTGCCCAGCTGAGCGGAAAGTGCAGTCAGCGTCTCGAGCGGCGTATCGAGCCGGCCCAGCTCAAGGCGCCGAGGAAAGTCGATGGATACCAACTACTTCAGCTTGAGTTGCGTGTCTTTCTTGTCCGCCATGAAATCGATGATGTCGTCCTTGGCGTTTTCGAAACGTTTTTTCAGGCGCGTGTATTCCGAGTAGGACTTGACGTTGGTGCGAAGGTATACGACTTCCTCCTCGTCCAGTTCAAAAATCATCGAAACCAGCACTTTCGGGTTTTCCTTGAAGAAGGCTTTCAGCGCCTTCGTGTCCTTGTTCCCCAGCGATACGATCTCACCGTTGTCCAGCTTCGCTTCCTCACGCGTGGAAACTTTCTGCACCGAACCAAGGTTATAGAGGCTGCCGCGATAAACCATCGTCTTGTCCGCGGTATACACCTTGGTGCTGCCGCAACCGACCAGGGCAGCCATCGTAATAACCGCCAGCAGGATGACGGCCCGTTTTGCGTGTACCAGGACTTTTTGTTTGTTCATTTCAGTGATTCTCCGGGAAAGGTGATCGGGACCAAATTACCACAGGATGCACAAAATAACTTCCTCCTTTTGCGGCAATCGGGACAAGTCAATCAAGGTGTGGGATAGTATGCCCCGATGTCCCGGCTGAAGCGTTATTTACAGGAACCGGTTTACGCCCGCATGTACGAGTTGGTACGCGCGGCCGGGGCCGTTCGGCCCATCTCCCTGGACCTGACCACGAAGTGCAATCTGCGCTGCACCGGCTGCTATTACTACGCCGAGGAAATGGACAAGGTCGACCACCGCCCGGACGACGAGGCCTTTGACGCCATGATCGAGTCCGAGCGGGCCCGCGGCACAAATTTCGTCACCGTGGTCGGCGGCGAACCGGCGCTCGAGCCGGGGCGCCTGAAAAAACTCCACCGGCACTTTCGCATGAACGTGGCCACCAACGGCCTGATCCGCATTCCGTTCGACGGGCTGGAAGACATGCCGATGGGTGTCGCGGTCTGGGGCAGCCGCGAAACGGACGCCGAACTGCGCGGTCAGCCGGGCCGCGACCTGTTCAGCCGGGCGCTGGAAAACTACCGCGGCGATGAGCGCGCCTTTTTTTACTACACCGTCGCGCCGGGTCATGCCCACGAGATCGAAGCCGTGGTCGAGGAAATCGTCGGCAACGGCAACATGGTCCTCTTCAACTACTACAGCGATGTATCCGGGCTGGGCGGAGAACTGGGCTACCGCCGCGGCTTCGACGACGTGCGGCGCGAAATCGATCGCATGATCGACCGCTACCCGGACCGCATGTACACCACGCACTACCTCAACCGCGTCACGTCCAGCGGCACGCTCGCGGACGAAACCTGGGGCTACGAGGTCTGTACCAACCTCAGCGTGGACAACGAGATCAACGCCGAGCGACGCAACAACGGCAAACCCCTGAACCCGCATTTCAGGGCGCTCAACGCGGACTTCAAAACCACGCGGCGCTGCTGCACGGGTGTGAGCCGGGACTGCAGCTCCTGCTTCGACACCTGGGAGCATTTTTCGTGGATCATGATCAACATGCGCAAACACCTGGGCAGCGCCGATGAATTCGCCGGCTGGCTGACCACCATGTTCGCCTTCTACGTGGTCAACCGCCTGGTCGATCCGGCCGAGGGCCGGCCGTTGCTGGCCGCGGCGAACCGAATGGGACCGGGCCGTGAATCCTGAACAGGGACGTCGTCCGGCACGCCTCAAATGGCTACCCGTCGCTGTCGCTTCGCTCTTGCTATCGGCTTGTGCGGCTTCGCACACGCCGCCGTCCACGGGACTGGACTCTGCGCTGCGCG
Organism: Lysobacterales bacterium; assembly: GCA_050114495.1. Lineage (GTDB taxonomy): Bacteria > Pseudomonadota > Gammaproteobacteria > Xanthomonadales > SZUA-36 > JABDPF01. The sequence goes on from JASFSI010000084.1 coordinate 2,195, forward strand.
ACATCACGGGGCAGAACGGGCGGGCCTGCGTGCGCGTCAGCGACATCTCGGGCTATGGCGCACTGGACGATTCGATGGTCAGCGTCAGCAGCAAGTTCAGAAAACACTACCTGATGATCACGCGCTTCCGCTGCCCGGAACTGGCCACCAGCCTCGGGGCGGCGTTCAGTGGTCGTTTCATCGAGTTTTGCGGCGGTCGTGACTCGATCCTGGCCGGCGGCCGCAGCTGCCCGATCCTGAGCGTGTTCGAATTCGAAAGCCGCGAAGCCGCCTTCGAGGCCATGGATGCCGCCGAACAGAAAACCGGGGCGAAGCGGGAGAAAACGAAACAATGAACCGGCACACACGGCTGGAAGACCCGATCACCCTGCCCTGCGGCGCGGTGGTCCGCAACCGCATCGTCAAAGCCGCGATGACCGAGGGCCTCGCCACCATGAAAGGCGAGCCCACCCCTGAACTGGAGCGTCTGTACGGCCTGTGGAGCGACGGCGGCGCCGGCGTTCTGATCAGCGGGAACATACAGGTCGACCGCCAGCACCTCGAGCAGCCCGGCAACGTGATCATCGACGGCGAGCCCGACGAACTGCTGCAGGAAGCGCTGCGATCATGGGCCCGTGTGGCAACGCGGGGCGGCAACCATTTCTGGGCCCAGATCAGTCACGCCGGGCGCCAGACGCCTGCCAGGGTCAACCCGAAACCGAGGGCGCCGTCCGCGGTTCCACTGGATCTGCCGGGCGGCCAGTTCGGAACACCGGTCGAACTCAGCGAGCTGGAAATCCGCGACATCATCCGCCGCTTCGGCATCGCCGCCGCGGCCTGCAAGGCGGCGGGTTTCACCGGTGTGCAGATCCACTCCGCGCACGGCTACCTGCTGTCGCAATTCCTCAGCCCGAAGTCGAACCGGCGCGGGGATGCCTACGGCGGCGAACTGCGCAACCGTGCGCGGGTGCTGCTGAGCGTTCTGAAGACGGTGCGCGAGGCCGTGGGGCCGGAGTTTCCGGTGGCGGTCAAGCTCAACAGCGCCGATTTCCAGAAAGGCGGTTTTGAATTCGAGGACAGCCTGCAGGTCGCCCAGTGGCTGGAAGACGGCGGCGTCGACCTGATCGAGATTTCCGGCGGAACCTACGAGCAGCCCAAACTCGTCGGCATCGAAGGCCTGGAACCGGAGCAGGCGCAGAACGTCAAGGCCTCGACGAAGATGCGCGAAGCCTACTTTGTGGACTTCGCGATCGCGATGCATGAAAAAGTAAAGGTGCCGCTGATGGTGACCGGCGGTTTTCGCAATCGCCGGGTCATCGAACAGGCGGTGCGCGAGGGCGCGGCCGACCTGGTCGGCCTGGGCCGGCCGATGTGCGTGGACACCGACGCGCCGCGCCAACTGCTGTCCGGTGTCGAGGAACTGAACCGCTACGAAGACCGGCTGCGCGGCCTGCCGGCTTGGCTTTCGTTTCTCGAGCGGCTTGGACCGGTCCGGATCATGGCGGCGTTCAGCATCATCTACTGGTACTACGTTCAGATCGAGGAACTGGGCAAAAATGGAAAAGCGCGCCCGGAGATTTCCCCCATGCGGGCTTTTCTGCGCGTACTCAGACGGCACGGCCGGCTGCTCAAACAGCGCTGATCAAAAGCCGGCCCCGACCGGAGTCCGCATTGAGGCGATGGCCTGAAGGCTGCTTGAGTTCGATCAGGCTGAATTCCACCGGGGTCTGTTAACGTATGCTCGCAGTAATCTGAATCGTGTCACGAGGCGAACCACCATGAGCGAAACAAAGAAACTCGGCAATATTTCCTGGAAAGAATTCAAAGCCCTGTCCGTGATCGAAAAGGGTCCTTACTTCCACGGCGAGGTCCGGCACACACTGATCGCCCAACAGTTCACACGCAGGGACCTGGAGGAACTGTGTGAACTGGCGACCCGCATCAAGCGCATCAATAAGCGCCGCGAAGGGGCCAACTACCTGAAAACACTGCTTTCGGACAAGCGCGCCATGCTGTATTTCGCCCAACCGTCTTCCCGGACGTACCTGTCTCACAACGCGGCTTGCCAGATTCTGGGCCTGGACACGATGGACGTGCGCGACAGCAAGACGTCGAGCGAGGTCAAGGGTGAAACCCCGGAAGACACCGTGCGCACGTTCAGTTCTTACGTCGACATGATCATCATGCGCCACCCGGTCGGCGGCTTTGCCGAGCGCGTGGCCTGGATGATGGCGCAGACCAAGCGGGAACTGCCCGTGCTGAATGCCGGTTCCGGTGCGGACCAGCACCCAACGCAGGCACTGCTGGACGTTTACACGCTGCAACGCAGCTTCGAGAAAACCGGCGGTATCGACGGCAAGAATATCGTGTTCGTCGGCGACCTGGCACGCGGCCGCACCGTGCGCTCCCTGGCCTGGCTGCTGACCCTGTTCGACGGCGTGAAACTCTATTTCGTGGCGCCGGACGAATTGCAGATCGGGCAGGACATCCTCGACCTGCTGGACAAGGCCGGCACGGAATACCACCTCACCAAGGACTTTGAATCCGTGATGCACGAAGCAGACGCCATTTACATGACGCGCATCCAGGACGAGTGGGACACGCAGGGCCACAGCACGACGGGGGCATCGGATTACCACATCGGCGCCGAGCACATGGATGTCATCAAGCCGCACTGCGCGATCCTGCACCCCCTGCCGAGACGGCACGAGGTCAGCACCGATATCGACAACGACAAACGCGCGATGTACTGGCGCCAGATGCGCAACGGCATGTGGATCCGCGCAGCGCTGATCCTGACCACCTTTGGCCGTGAAGACGAGGTGCACCGGTACTACGACGACTACAGGCCGCCGAACTGAAACCACAACGACCAGCAAAGTCAGGGCAGCTCACCTGCCCTGACCCTAATTATAGAAAATTAAGGTAAATACATGTTTTTCAGACAACTTATAGAGCCTGATTCCAGCACCTACACTTATCTGCTCGGCTGTTCGAAAACACGCAAGGCCGTGCTGATCGATCCCGTGCTGGATACCGTGGAACGGGACCTGGGCGTTCTGCAGGAACTGGACCTGGCCCTGGCGTTCACGCTGGAAACCCACCACCACGCAGATCACCTGACCGGGGCCCGCGTGCTGCGCGAATTGACCGGCTGCAAAGTGGCCTATCCGGCGATTGAAATGCCGGGCTGCGCCGATATCGGCGTCGAAGAAGGCAGGCCGTTCAAGGTTGGCACGCTGCTGCTGCACCCGTTGTTCACACCAGGCCACACCTCTCACCACCATGCCTACCTTCTCGACGACGGCGCGCGCCCGATGGTGTTCAGCGGTGACGTGCTGATGATCGACGCCTGCGGACGCACGGACTTCCAGTCAGGCGATGCCGCAACCCTGTACCGCAGCGTCCACGAAAAACTGTTCGCCCTGCCCGACGAGACCCTGGTATACCCGGGGCACGACTACAAGGGGCGCTTCGTCTCCAGCATCGCGCAGGAAAAAACACGCAACCCGCGCCTGGGCGGCGGCAAGACAATCGAGGAATTCGTCACCATCATGGACGAACTGGACCTGCCCTACCCGCGCAAGATCGACTACGCCGTGCCCGGCAACGAGCAATGCGGCAAATGTCCGCCCAACGTGCCGGAAAAATACCGGGCACCTTGCGACGCCTACGACCAGGGCTGAGGAGCGTATCCGCCGGCACCCCTGACATAAGGTCCCGTTCGACCGGGCGTCAATTGCGAAACATGTAGTACATGCCCTCGGCTTCCTGGCATGGGCCGCTGTCGAAATAAAAATCACCGCCCAGCATGGAAACACTCTCGGTTGCCGATAATTCTACTTCCAGGGTCGAGCCGTCATCCATCGAGATCTCGAATATCGGGTCATTGATATCGAACGGGGCGCCCATGCTGTAACCACCCTGGGCGCAGCCCGTGCCGGTGAGTTGGAAGTTTTCCATTCGCGGCGTACCCCAGGCGGACTCGACGAAGGTAAAGCTGATGCTGCCCGTGCCGACCGTCGAGAACCAGGTGCCGCTCCAGTCGCCGGCCACCGCGGCCATCAACAGTTCCGGAGTGAAATCTGACGGCTCGATGTCCACGATACCGAAGTTCTGCTTGTGCTCCTGCCAGCGGATGTACACTTCTTTTTCCTGGTCAAGCAGGATGATATCCGTCTCGGCCATGGCGCCGCTGACGAACTCCTGCCCGAAGGTATGCACCATCACGGTGGCGCTGTCGAACTCGATACCGTCAGCCAGCACTCGCACCGTGTGCTGACCCGGGCCCAGAATGTTCCAGTTCCACAGCAAGGCGAACCCCGTGTCGGAATTGCCGCCGCAGTAGGTTTCGGTGTCCAGGCGACCGGTTCCGCTGGCGGCCTCGATCGGGTCGTATTCGTCGAATTTGACTTCTATCACCTGCGCAGTGCAGTGGAACCCGGAAACGACGCCGATTCCGCTTTCATCGCTGAAATCGGCTGGATTCTCAAGGAATCCCTGTTGTTGCTGCGCCATTGCCGGAGCGGTGCAGAGCATCGCTGTTGCAAGCACCCATTGGGTCAGTTTCATCGCTAACCTCCATCAATTGGCCAATTGATTCGAAAACATCAAAGCGACCGTCGCCGCTATTCGGTCGGGAGGTTATTCGCTTGTTATACGCTGCTTGAGCGACGGTTATGAATAATCTGGCGAAGGATTAGCGGCTGCAGCCGCGATTTTCAGTA
>JASFSI010000085.1:0-6804 GCA_050114495.1 Lysobacterales bacterium
GTTCCGACTCCAGTTTGCGGATCTGGGTACTGAGGGTGGGCTGGCTCACGAAACAGGCGTCCGCGGCCTTGCTGAAGTGCCGCAGGTCGGCCAGCTTGACGAAATAATGGAGGGCTCGTAGGTTCATCCCGGCATTATAAGTGATGCCTGTAAAATCAGGTGGGCACCGTGATGGCTTTCCAGGGAACGCTCGGGCATGTACGTGCGACTCGCTGCTCCGCCTGTGCAGGCTGCCGGCATCTCACTCACCTTTCGAGGCACGCTCGAGACATCCCTGTGCGCTACTCGGGTGTTCCCGACACCCGAGTGCCTCTCAAGGGAGCCCAGATACCGGCAGCCAAACCCGGCACACGAGCTTGAACGATGAGACCACCCGCATCCGCTCTCAGGGGCGCAGACGGCTGACCGCCTCGGTCAATACCGCCAGTCGCCAAACTCCATCTCCAGCCACACTCCAAAACCAAAATTGAGCTCGCGCTTGTCCTCGGGCTTGTTGCGCGGCCAGGTGATGCTCGGTCCCATCGAGAGGTAGATCCAGTCGCGGGTGAAAGAACGGCGCCAGATCACTTCCACACCGTAATCTTTCAAGGCTACGTCCCGGTCGGTTTCGCCGCGCCCGAAAGCCAGTACAGAGAACGCGTTGCGATCACCGAGCAGGCGATACCAGGTCTGGCCGGCATACCAGCGGCCGCCTTCGGTCTCCTCGGAGAAGGTCACGCGACCCTCCCAGCGCAGCACGTTGCGCGCGTTGATGCCCCAGCTTTGGTCACCGCGGCTGGTGGTGCCGAAACCCTCGTCGCTGCGCCAGAAAACGGTCTGCCTGAAGCGAAAGTCGGAGTTTTCACCGGTGCGTCGGTTCCAGAAATACGCGGCCTTGACGTAGGGCTCGGGCGGCACGCGAAGCCGTACCCCCACGGACCAGTCCAGTCCCTGTGCGCGATGGCGGCGACGTTTGCCAAGGCCGAGCAGCCATTCATCATCCTGGTCGGGAAACAGGCCGGGGTTGTAGAAGGTGCTGTCCTGTGACTCGGTGTCGCTGATGAACGCTTCGTCATCGACGCGGCCGAGAATGACGTCCCAGCGGTTATCCAGGTTGGGAAGGGGCGCTCGAACCCTGAAGCGCAGGCGGGGATCCAGGCCGTCGTAATCGCGCCACGAGGCACCGACCGTCAGCCAGCCGCTGACTTCATCCTCCGGGTAGTCTTCTTCGTCCCCCCACCAGCTGTCGAACCAGCGAAAGGTAAAGCAGGAGAGGCTGCGCACGGCCTCCTGGGACGTTTCCTGGATCGGCAGGTCGCCTTCCGGCATGGCGCATTCGTCTGTGCCGGGTGTTTGCTCCTGCTGCGGATCCCGGTCACCAGGTTCTTCGGGAAAAGGCTGGATGACTTCTTCGATGGACTCCGGCATTTCATCTTCCGGTTCGTACCGGTGTTTCCTGGCTTCCGCCTCCGAGCCGGGAACCGCGAGCAGCGGGAAAGTGAGCAGGGCGAGGCTCAGGAACGCCGCCATTCCTGAAAACCCTTCCGTGGATGTTCCCCCCGGTGTCCTCATGGTCCCTGATTTTATACGGATTTGCGCTTGCGTTTCCCGTAAAATAACGGGCTTTATCGACAAGAATCATCCAAGACATGAGCAAGCGCACCGTTCTGACGGGAATCACCACCACCGGCACCCCGCACCTGGGCAACTACGTCGGCGCCATCAAGCCCTGCATCGAGGCCAGTCACGAAGACGACGTCAACTCCTATTATTTCCTGGCGGACTACCACTCCCTGGTCAAGAACAAGGACCCGGAAAAAATGCGTCAGTCCACGCTGGAAATCGCGGCCACCTGGCTGGCGCTCGGCCTGGACACCGACAAGGCCGCATTTTACCGCCAGTCCGATATCCCGGAAATCCCCGAACTGACCTGGATCATCACCTGCTCGACGGCCAAGGGCCTGATGAACCGTTCTCACGCCTACAAGGCAGTGGTGCAGGAAAATATGGCCGCCGGTGAAGACCCGGACTTCGGAATCAACATGGGCCTGTTCAGCTACCCGATCCTGATGGCCGCGGACATCCTGATGTTCGGGTCCACGCATGTGCCGGTGGGCAAGGACCAGATCCAGCACCTGGAGATGGCGCGCGATATCGCGCAGCGCTTCAACCACCATTACGGCGAGCTCCTGGTCATTCCCCAGGCGGTCACTTCCGAGCACGTGGCGGTGCTGCCCGGCAAGGACGGCCGCAAAATGTCAAAGAGCTACGACAACACCATCCCCTTGTGGCTACCGGAAAAACAGCTGCGCAAGGCCATCATGCGTATCGTGACGAATTCCCTGGAGCCGGGCGAGCCGAAAGACCCCGACGATTCTTCGCTGTTCGCGATCTATGCCGCCTTTGCCAACGAGGAACAGCGCGCCGAAATGCGCCAGGCATTCGCCGACGGCATCGGCTGGGGCCAGGCCAAGCAGCAGACGTTCGAGCTGATCAACGCGGAACTGGCCGAGAGCCGTGAACGCTACGAGGAACTGGTGACCCACCCGGCGCGTATCGAGGAAGTCCTGGTCGACGGTGCCAGCAAGGCGCGCGCGTTCGCCACGCCCTACCTGGCGCGTATTCGCGAAGCGGTCGGCCTGAAAAAACTGGCATGAATGACTGGATTTTTGAACCGCAGCCGGCGCCGTTCCTGCCCGTAGAGGGTTCGAAAGACCGCTTTCCCGTGCGCCGCATCTACTGCGTCGGCCAGAACTATGCCGAGCACGTCCTCGAGATGGGCGGCTCGGGTCGTGAATTGCCGGTCTTTTTTGACAAGCCTGCCGATGCGGTTTCCTTGACGCCTGAACTTGCCTATCCGCCAGGCACGAAAAATCTGCACCATGAGGTCGAACTGGTCGTCGCGCTGAAGAGCGGGGGCCGTTCGCTGACCCCGGAACAGGCCGCCGGCTGCATTTACGGTTACGCGGTCGGTGTCGACCTGACCCGGCGTGACCTGCAGGCGGATGCGAAGAAAAAGGGCGCGCCGTGGACCACGGCCAAGGGCTTCGACGCGTCCGCGCCGCTGTCGCCGGTCCGGCCGGCGGCGGATTGCGGGGATGTCTCGAGCGCCGAAATCCAGCTGTCGGTCAACGGCGAACTGCGGCAACGGTCCAGCACGTCGGAAATGATCTGGAGCGTTCCGGAAATCATCGCCGGGCTGTCGTGCCTGTTTGAACTGAAAGCGGGCGACCTCGTATTCACCGGCACACCCGAGGGCGTCGGCCCGCTGCAGCGCGGCGACCGGGTCGAGTGCGCGGTCGAAGGCGTCGGCGAACTGGCGTTCCGGGTCGTCTAGCCGGACAGTTTTTCCAGCAAGGCCTGCGCGGCTCCCTCGAGCGGGATGCTGGAGTTGTCGCTGTCCGTGCGGCGCCGGTATTCGAGTACGCCCTCGTCCAGCCCGCGTTCGCCGATGACCACGCGGTGCGGTATGCCGATCAGCTCCATGTCGTTGAACATCACGCCCGGGCGAATGTTGCGGTCGTCCAGCAGCACTTCCACGCCGGCGTCCATCAGTTCCCGGTAGAGGTTTTCAGCGGCTTCGCGCACGCGGTGCGATTTGCGGGCATTCATCGGCAGGATAGCCACCTGGAACGGCGCCAGCGGTTCCGGCCAGCAGATGCCGTTTTCATCGTGATTCTGCTCGATGGCGGCCGCCACGATGCGCGAGACGCCGATGCCGTAACAGCCCATCGGCATCAGGTGTGACTTGCCGTCCTCGCCCAGTACCACGGCGTTCATGGATTTTGAATACTTGGTGCCGAGCTGGAAGATATGTCCGACCTCGACGCCGCGCGCCAGCCGGATTTCGCCCTGGCCGTCGGGGCTGGGATCGCCCTCGACCACGTTGCGCAGGTCCGCGACCTGCGGCAGCGGCACGTCGCGCTCCCAGTTGATGCCGAAATAGTGCTTGTCCTCCACGTTGGCCCCCGCGCTGAAGTCCGACATCTGCGCGACCGTGCGGTCCACGATGCAGGGGATGGGGCAGTCGACCGGGCCCAGGGAACCCGGCCCGGCGCCCATGACCTCACGGATCTCGGCGTCCTCGGCGAAGCGCAGCGGCGTGGCGACTTCGGGGCGTTTTGCCGCCTTGAATTCATTCAGAACGTGGTCGCCGCGGACCAGCAGCGCCACGAATCCGGCCTCGACTTCGTCGGATGCTTCGACGACCAGGGTCTTGACCGTTTTTTCGATTGGCAGGTCGAACTGCTCGACCAGCTCGTCGATGGTGTGCGCCTCGGGGGTATCCACCATTTTCAGTTCGGCTGCCGGGGCCGCGCGCTCACCGGCGGGCGCGACGGCTTCGGCCAGTTCCACGTTGGCGGCGAACTCGGATTCCGTCGAAAACGCGATCTGGTCCTCGCCGGATTCCGCCAGCACGTGGAACTCGTGCGACTGGCTGCCGCCTATGGCGCCCGAATCCGCCCGCACGGCTCGAAACCTGAGCCCGGCGCGTTTGAAGATGCGCGTGTAGACCTCGTACATCTCCCAGTACGTCTCGTCGAGGCTGGCCTCGTCGATATGGAAGGAATATCCATCCTTCATCAGGAACTCGCGCGAGCGCATCACGCCGAAGCGCGGCCGGATCTCGTCGCGGAACTTGGTCTGGATCTGGTAAAAAGTGACCGGCAGCTGCTTGTAGCTGCGCAGTTCGTTGCGCGCCAGGTCCGTGATGACCTCCTCGTGCGTGGGGCCGAACACGTAGCCGCGGCCCGCGCGGTCATGGATTTTGAGCAACTGGTCGCCGAAGTCGTCCCAGCGACCGGTTTCCTGCCAGAGTTCCGCCGGCTGGACCGCCGGCATCAGGACCTCGAGGTAGCCGGCGCGGTCCATTTCCTCGCGCACGATGTTCTCGACTTTTCGCAGCACGCGCCAGCCCAGAGGTGACCAGGTATAGATGCCGGCCGTGAGCTTGCGGATCATGCCGCTGCGCAGCATGAGCTGATGACTGGCGATTTCGGCGTCGGCCGGTGTTTCCCGTGTGGTGACGAGATGGAATTGGCTGGTTTTCATTCGCGGTCCTGTTCGGCCCCCTCGGGCGCCAAGAAAATCAAACCACGAATTTTACCCTTAGCCCGCATATTTCACCAAGGCGGACCGAAACTGTTTCGCCAGATGTTCCGCAAACCCCGGATCCCGGGTGAATCATGCGGGTTAGCGGCTGCTCAATGGCAGTTTTCGGACACGAATTCGCGTGATTCCTCGATCAATGCAACACGTTGCGTATCGTCCATGCGCACCTCGTTGCCGTCCTCGTCGCGGTAGTAGACCCGCCGTGCGGGCAGCATTTGCTCCAGGCGCTTTCGGTGTCGATCGCAGAGGACGAGGTTTTCCGATTTTGCATCCTGCTGTTTTTGCGCGGCTTCCGCGATAGCGCGCCGCTCGGTCTCGGCCGCTGACTGCCGCGCTTCAGGGGCGGCAATCGTCGCGTCCGCCCCGGCCTGTTCCTGAAAAGGCGGCGCGGGATCGGTTTCGATGGTCTCGGTTTCGGTGTCCGCTGGCGGAACCTCGGCGAAGTAACGCACGCCGTTGGCGTCGGTCCAGACGTGAATTTCACGTTCGGCGAAGGCGTTCGGGATCAATCCGGCGGCGAGGACGGCACAAAGCATGCTCATCCTCAGGTGCATCGTTGCTGTGATCGACGTTTTCAATTTCGAACTCCGGCATGAGCCTGCCGACAGTTTAACCCAGCGCCGCTTCGGGGGCATGTGCGCGTGCGGACCGAAACCGGGCATTGATGGTATGATTTTTCACCGGCTAACGAGAGAAATGGATGGAACCCAACGATAAAAAAGTGTCCCGGGGTGTATTTCTGCTGCCCAACGCGCTGACCACGGCGGCGATGTTCGCGGGGTTCTATTCGATTATCGCGGGCATCAACGGCCATTTCGTGGCGGCTGCCGTGGCGGTGGTGATCGCCGGTGTGCTGGACGGCCTGGATGGCCGCCTGGCCCGCCTGACCAATACGCAGAGTGAATTCGGCGTACAGTACGACAGCCTCTCCGACCTGATCTCTTTCGGCCTGGCGCCGGCACTGCTGGCTTTCAACTGGTCACTGTCGACGCTCCGTGACGTCAGCCCGATGGCCGGGAAACTGGGCTGGCTTGCCGCGTTCATTTTCGCCGCCTGCGCTGCCTTGCGCCTGGCGCGTTTCAACACGCAGGCGGAATCGACCGACCGCACCTGGTTCCAGGGGCTTGCCTCGCCCGCGGCCGCGGGAACGCTGGTCGCCATTATCTGGTTCCTGGTCGATCGGGGATTCAGCGGCGAGAGCGTGCGCTGGCTGATGCTGCCGCTGACCATCGTCCTGGGCCTGTTGATGTTCTCGCGGATTCGCTATTTCAGCGGCAAGTCCTGGCCGACGGGCGACCGTATTCCCATTTATTTCCTGTTCCTTTTCATGCTCGTGCTGGTTCTGCTGGCGATCGACCCGCCGACCGTTCTGATGGTGTCCGGCGTGTCGTACGTGCTCTCGGGCCTGGTTATTACGCTGGTCGGCCGGGCGCAGTGGAAAAAGCGGCGCAGCCGCCGGAAAGAAAAGCAATGAACGAGGCGCGCCGGCGGGCTTACCTGGAGGCGATGGGTTTTGACGTCTGGGTGCAAAAGCCTCCGCCACCGCTCGAAAACCGGCTCGTCGTGGGTCCCGGCCGCGGTAATACCCTGCTGATCTGCGCGACCCCTGAACTGAGCGCTTCGAAACTGGCGGCGGACATTGCCCGCGCCGTCGGTGGTGAACCGGCCTGGGCCTGGCCCGATCCGGAAGGGCGGCCCGAAAGCCCCGACCTG
>JASFSI010000086.1:0-6791 GCA_050114495.1 Lysobacterales bacterium
ATCCGCTCCGATCAGGCGGAAGTTGTACAGCGGACGGCCCGCCAGGAGGTAACTCAGGGGCCGGACGTCGAGCGCGGCCGAGTGGATCACCACCTCGCCGGCCTCGGAAACCGGATCATGCAACTCTCGCGGCAGCCTGAGCCCGTGCAGGACCAGGCGCGGACCGAACGCGGTCCATTCGCCTTCAAAACTGTCGAGGGTGACTTCCTGCCCGAACTCCTTCGAGAGCCATTGCTCGAGCTCGGGCTGATAGTGAACGCTGTACGGCATCAGCAGCTTGCCGACGCCAACACCTACCGCGAGCACGATCACGATGATGGAGAACGCCGTCCACAGCAGCGTCCGGACTCGCCGTAAAAAAGTCTTCAGCATCAGCATCGGATCAAAGCAGTACTACGTCGAATTGTTCCTGCGAATACTGTTCTTCACGCTGGAAACGGATGGTTTTGCCGATCAATTCTTCGAGTTCGGCCACGTTGGCGGACTGTTCGTCGAGGATTCTTTCCACCACCTGGGACGATGCCAGGACCATCAGGGTGCTGGCTTCGAACTGCCGGCTGGAGCGCATGATCTCGCGAAAAATCTCCAGGCAGACGGTCTCGTTGCTCTTGATGCTGCCGCGCCCGTCGCACTGCGGACAGGTCACGCAGAGCCTGCGCTCCAGGCTCTCGGTCGTGCGCTTGCGCGTCATCTCGACAAGGCCAAGTGCCGACAATTCGCTGATCGAGGTCTTGACCGGGTCGCGTTCCAGCGCCCGTTCCAGCGCGCGCATCAGCTGGCGGCGGTGCTCCTCGTTCGTCATGTCGATGAAATCGATGATGATGATGCCGCCCAGGTTGCGCAGGCGCAGTTGCCGCGCCAGCGCCTGCACGGCCTCCAGGTTGGTCTTGTAGATCGTCTCCTCGACATTGCGGTTGCCGACGAAGCCCCCGGTGTTCACGTCCACCGTGGTCATGGCCTCGGTCTGGTCAAAGACGAGGTATCCGCCCGATTTCAGGGGTACCGTGGGCTGCAGCGCGCTTTCGATTTCGTCCTCGACTCCGAACAGGTCGAATATCGGCCGCTCTGCCGTGTACTCCTCGATGCGGTCCAGCCAGTCGGGCAGAAAGCGGGCGGCGAATTCGAGCGCGGCATCCAGCGTCGCCCGGGAATCGATGCGCACGCGATCGACCTTCTCGTGCATCATGTCGCGCAGCGCCCGCAGCGGCAGCGACAGGTCCTCATAGACACGGGTCGCCGGGGAAGCGGTCTCAGAACGTTCGCGAACCGCCTCCCAGACCTTGAGCAAATAAGCCATGTCGGCCGACAGGGCAAAATCGTTCACGCCCTCCGCGTTGGTGCGCACGATGTAGCCGTGCCCCTGCTCCTCGTTGCGCAGGCGATGGACGAGATCTTTCAGGCGGAAGCGCTCTTCCTCTTCCTCGATGCGCGCGGAAACCCCGATGACGTCGCAGTCCGGAAGCAGCACGAGGAACCGGGAAGGAATGCTGATGTTGGTCGTCAGGCGGGCGCCCTTGCTGCCCAGTGGATCCTTGATCACCTGCACGATCACGTGGTCGCCGGGGCGCAGCAGGTTGGATATCAGGGGTTCGGGGCGATCTTCCTCATCCTCGGCGAGCGGGTCCTGCCGCACCATGTCGCGCGCGTGCAGAAAAGCCGTGCGCTCGAGGCCGATATCGACAAAAGCGGCCTGCAGACCGGGCAGCACACGCGAGACACTGCCCTTGTAAATATTGCCGATGAAGCCGGTGTTGCCGGCGCGTTCCATCCAGACTTCCTGCAGCATCCCGCCCTCGACCAGGGCGACCCGGGACTCGGATGGCGTCGAATTGATCAGGATTTCTTCGCTCACGCGCGGCCTGCCGTTACCGAAACTGATCTAGAATAACACTTTACAGCTTCAAGTAATTGAGATGTTTCGAAAAGAGGCAGCCCCATCACGCCTGAAAAACTGCCCTCGATGCGCTCGATCCGTGCGGCCGCACGGCCCTGCACGCCGTAAGCCCCCGCCTTGTCCATCGGGTCTCCGGTATCGCAATACGACGCAATCCATTCGGGCTCCAGCGGGGCGAAGGTGACACGGGTCACGTTCAGACGGTCGAGCACCCGGTGCGGGCCGGTCGCGACGGCCACCGCTGAATAGACCTCGTGCGTTCTTGCGGACAGGCGGCCAAGCATGGTTTCCGCCTCCGAGCGGTCTCGCGGCTTGCACAGGATCTCGTCATCGAGGATCACCGCCGTGTCCGCGCCCAGCACCGGTGCATCACCGCCTTCGCGTTTCAGCACCTCCAGCGCCTTGACGCGCGCCAGACGCAGCACGTAATCGTCCGGAGATTCACCGTCTTTAACCGCCTCGTCTACATCGGCAACGACGACACGAAAGCGCAGGCCGATCTGGGCCAGCAGTTCGCGACGACGCGGCGAGGCGGACGCCAGCACGAGGTCGATTGCGTTTTCGGAAGTATGCTTCGATTGCATGCGCGGTTCAGCTTCGGTGATAAGGATGGTTCTGGGTGATGGTCCAGGCGCGGTAGAGCTGCTCGGCCAGCAGCGCGCGCACCAGGGGATGCGGCAACGTCAGCCGACCCAGCGACCAGACCTCCGCGGCCTGCTTCCTGCACTCGGAAGACAGCCCGTCGGGGCCGCCGACCATGAACGTCACGCCGTTTTCCTCGCGCATCCAGTGCTCGAGTTTTTTCGCCAGTTCGACCGTTGACCATTGTTTGCCGCCCTCGTCCAGGGCGACCAGGCGGCTGCCGCGCGGCACCGCCGCCAGCAGCGCCTCACTTTCTGTTTTTTTCAGCGCTTCGACGTTGGCGTTCCGGCCCCTTCGGGGCATCGGGATTTCCCTGAGCTGCAACTCGAGACCCCGCGGGAAACGCCGCGCATATTCGGACCATGCCTCCTGCACCCAGCCCGGCATGCGCGTGCCGACGGCAGCGACGGTGAGTTCCATCTTCGTTTACTCGGGTTGAGCGCGGCTGCGGTTCTGGCTGCTGGTTTCCCAGAGTTTTTCCAGGTTGTAGAAGGCCCGTGTCTGGGGCAGCATCAGGTGCACGATGATGTCGTTCAGGTCGACCAGCACCCACTCGGCCTGCCGGTTGCCCTCGACACCCAGCGGCGGGTGACCGGCTTCCTTGGCCTTGACCACGAGGTTGTCCGCCATCGACTTGATATGACGCAGCGAACTGCCCGACGCCACCACGAACAGGTCGGTGAGCGGGTTCTGCCCGCTCACGTCGATCTGCTGGATGTCGATGGCCTTGAAGTCCTCCAGGGCGTTGATCACGAGGTCCCGAAGGTGTTCGAACGGTATACCGTCCGCGGAAGATGGTTGGTTCGTCAAATGCAGCTACCTTGCGTGTAATGGCCGAATTCTAACATGCATAGAGGCCGTGCTCCCGAATGTAGCCGATCACGGACCGGGGCGTCAGGTACAGCGGCGAGCGGCCCTCGGCAACCAGGGCGCGGATGGCGGTCGAAGCGATGTCGAGCCGGCTGATCTCCATCGAGACCACGCCGCCGGCCGCTGCGTCGTGCAGCGCCGCGACGCCGCTCACCTGCCTGCGGTTTATTTCCGCTCCAAGTTCTTCCGCGTAGGCCGGTGCCGATCCGGGCCGGCACATCACGGCGATATGCGCGAGTTCAAACAGGCGGCGCCATTCGCGCCAGCCATCCAGCCCGTTGGCAGCGTCCTGTCCGATGATCAGCACGAGCGGCTGCGCGCCGCAACGAGCGCGGAAACCGCTCAGCGTGTCGACCATCCAGGACGGGCCTTGACGACGCATCTCGCTGTCGTCGGGCAGCAGGAACTCCTCTGCCGCGGTCGCCAGCCTGAGCATTTCGAAACGGTGTTCGGGCGCAGCAGCGGGGGTTTCCCTGTGGGGCGGCCGGGCCGCGGGCAGCATGCGCACCTCGGACAGACCCAGCATCTCGCGCACCTCCACGGCGGCGCGCAAATGCCCGTAATGCACCGGGTCGAACGTACCGCCGAGAATGCCGATGGGGCCGTTGCGGGGGTCAGGGTGATAAGGCATGAACGATACTCCCGAAGCGGGGCCGGTACTCCGGCATTTTTACTCTGAGCCCGGATTCACGCTGACCCGCGCGTTTGATTCGGGATCGCAGATGAAACAGAGCAGGCGGTCGAGTGTCTGCCAGGCATCGCCCCGGGCCCTGCCCTTGCTCTGCCGGTCGATCAGCGAAAGCCCGCGGTAGGCCTCGTCGAAAGCGGCCGGCGACAGGCGGCGCAGCAACTGGCGCATGGCATCCTGCCGCGCGGGCCAGACGCGCTGACGCCGGAACGCCCCGTCCTCGTTCTCGCCGGCCGCGACCGCGGCGCGCACCGCGTCGGCGATCGTCAGCTCACGGTACAGCGCCGCGTAAACCAGCTGGATAGCGATGCCGATCCGCTGCAGCCCCGCCGCCACGCGCAGGCTGTCGGCGAGCTGGCCCGCCAGGGCACATTCGACCAGCCTGAAGGCGTCGAAGCGGGCATTGTTGGCCACCGACCGTGTCACGTCTTCGACCGTGACACGACCGCCGCTTTGAACCAGGAGCAGCTTTTCGATCTCCTGCTGCGCGGCCAGCAGGTTGCCCTCGACCAGTTCGGCCAGAAGAGAGACCGCCTCGGGGTCGGGTTTCAATCCGGCCGCCTGCATGCGTCCGCGGATCCAGCCCGGCAGTTCCCTGGCGCGTACCGGCCAGATCTCGACCAGTTCGCCGGCGGCCGCCAGCACGCGGGTCCACTTCAGCTTGCGCATGGCGGTGCTCCAATCACCGCTCGAGACCAGCAGCAGAATATCGGGGTCGGGGGATTCAGCCATTGCGGCCAGCATGGCGGCGCCCTCGCGCCCCGGCTTTCCGGTCGGCAGTCGAATATCCAGGATCCTCAGGGATGAAAAAAGTGAGGGCGCGGCGGAGTCCTCGGACAGTTCGTTCCAGTCGAAACGGGCGTGGGCCTCGTGCACCGACCGCTCGCTGTAGCCCCGCGCCTGGGCCGCTTGAATCACCTGGTCCCGGCATTCCTGCAGCAGCAGCGGCTCGGCGCCGGCCAGCAGGTACACGGGCGCCAGGCCCTGCTCGAGCCTGGAAGGGAGCTGTTCCGGGTAAATCGGCATCGCGCCTCAGCCCGGGTCCGCCGAAACCGACTCCAGCCGGCTGACGATCAGCCGCGCCAGGTCCTCGGCCAGGTCCTGTTTCAGGTATTCCTGCTCGCGGGAGGACGCGAGGATTTTCTGCTCGTCGAAGCTGATCTCGCGCGTCTGGCGCAGCGTCTGGCTGGTCAGCAGTTCCCGCCCGTCCGCTGCGGTCAGGCGGAATTGCACGGTATGGCTGATGCGGTACTCGCGAACGCGCGCGTTGTCGGCAATGGTCAGAACCGAGGTAACCACCTCGTTGAGCGGAATCTCCAGGATGGCCGTGGCGTTGGCGCCGTTGACGAAGGTCACGCCGTTCTGTTCCAGCAGTGTGCGTACGCGGCGCGCCAGCGTGCTGTTGGCGTCATCCACGATCATCTGCGTCTGCGCCATTTCCGCCGGCAGGTCCGCCTTGCCGCGCAACTGGAAGCCGCAGCCGGCCAGGGAAAGCAGGAGCACCGCGAGCAGCAGGTGGCGCAGCATTCGCATCAGCCCACCACGATGTTCAGCAGGCGGTCCGGTACGTGGATCACCTTGCGCACGGTCTTGCCGTCGGTGTGGCGCTGGACGTTCTCGATCGACAGGGCCGATTCCAGTGCTTCCTCGCGAGAGGCGCCCGGCGCCAGTTCGACGCGGGCACGCAGCTTGCCGTTGACCTGCACGACGAGCGTGACCTGCGTTTTTTTCCGGGCGGATTCGTCGACTTCGGGCCAGCCCGCCCTGTAGACCGGGCCTTCACCGCCCAGGGCCGCCCACAGTTCCTCGCTGATATGCGGCGTCATCGGCGCCAGCAGGCGCACCACGGCCATCCAGGCTTCCTGGACAACCGCGCGGGAGCGAGCGTCGTCCGCGCCGAACTTCGCCAGGCGGTTGGTGAATTCCATGATGGCCGCGATCGCCGTGTTGAAGGTGTAGCGCCGCGCGATGTCGTCGCCGACCTTGGCGATGGTGTCGTGCAGCAGGCGCCGGATTTCCTTTTGCTCGCTGTTCAGGCCGGCGGGGTCCAGCGGTTCGCAGGGGCCCGCCTCGACGTGGTCCATCACCTGCGTCCAGACGCGTTTCAGAAAACGGAAAGCGCCCTCGACGCCGGAATCCGACCACTCCAGCGACTGGTTGGCCGGCGAGTCAGAGACCGAAAACAGGCGCACGGTGTCCGCGCCGTAGCGATCCACCATGCTCTGCGGGTCGACGCCGTTGTTTTTCGACTTGGACATTTTTTCGACGCCGCCGATCATCACCGCGCCGCCGTCGGCGCGCAGCGTCGCGCCGACCGGCTTGCCCTTGTCGTCGCGCTCGACATCCACTTCGGCCGGGTTGAACCAGTGACGGCTGCCGTCCGCATCTTCGCGGTAATAGGTGTCGGCGACCACCATGCCCTGGCACAGCAGGCGCGTGGCCGGCTCGTCGCAGGCGACCAGCCCCTCGTCGCGCATGACCTTGTTGTAGAAACGGAAGTACATCAGGTGCAGGATCGCGTGCTCGATGCCGCCGATGTACTGGTCGATCGGGAACCAGTAATTCACGCGCTCGTCGACCATCGCCTCGGCGCCCGGGCAGGTGTAACGGTGCATGTACCAGGACGATTCCATGAAGGTATCGAAGGTGTCGGTTTCCCGCTCGGCCGGCGCGCCGCACTCCGGACAGCTCGTTCTG
>JASFSI010000087.1:0-6786 GCA_050114495.1 Lysobacterales bacterium
CAGCAGTGCTTGGTTTTTTTCCCAGGTGGACAAGGGCTTCATGCCGGAAGAAGACGAGGGCCGCTTCATGGTGGCGGTAAAGGCGCCGCTCGGTTCCGGCATCGAATACACGGTAGAGAAGCTTTCAGCCATCGAGTCGATACTTGCCGAGCACCCGGACGTAACGGCCAGTTTCTCGGTGATCGGCGAAGACGCGGCTCGCCAGGTCAGCCAGGCCTCGGTGCTGGTCAATCTCGCGCACTGGAGCGACCGCGACGCTTCCCAGGCCGACGTGATGAACTGGCTGCGCGGGCGCCTGGCGAAAATACCCGGCGTGGAGACCTTCGTGACCGAGGTGCCGATGGTCGGAGGTATGCGCGGAGACCCGCTGCAGTTTGTACTGCGCGGCCCCAACCTGGCGCGCGTGGCGGAACTGGCGGCAGAATTGAAGCAGGAACTGATGACGAACCCCGGCATCGGAAACCTCGACCTGCTGCTGCAGCTTGACCTGCCGCAACTGGAGATGGTCCCGCTGCGCGAGCGTATCCGTGACCTCGGATTGACCACGCGCGACGTCGCCCTGGCGGTAAACGTCCTGTCCGGCGGGTACGACGTGGCGCGCTACAACGACATACCCGGCGACGGTGAGCGCTACGACGTGCGGCTCAAAGCCGCTGAGGGCAACCTGCAGCAGGCACCGGATCTGAGCAAGATACACCTGCGGACGCCGTCAGGTGACCTGGTGCGCCTCGACAACCTGGTGGAAGTGGAACAAAGCCTCGGGCCGGCGGTGGTGCAGCGCTACGACCTGCAGTATTCGGCCCAATTCCTCGGCACGCCGAAGATGGCCGAGGCCGCGGCGATTGCCTACGTCGAGAAGACGGCGGAGGCCATGCTGCCGCCGGGTTATGGCGTGCGCATGATCGGCCGGTCCTCGGAGTTCGGAAAAACCGTCTACTACATGCTGTTCGCTTTCGTCACGGCGATGATCCTGGTGTACATGGTCCTTGCCAGCCAGTTCAACTCGTTCCTGCAGCCCCTGGTGATCATGGTGGCTCAGCCGCTGGCGATCATTGGCGGGGTGGGTGCGTTGTGGCTGACCGGGCACTCGCTCAATATTTACTCGATGATCGGGCTGGTGCTGCTGGTCGGCCTGGTAGCGAAGAACTCCATTCTTCTCGTTGACCTCACCAACCAGCACCGTGCCGAAGGCATGAAAATCGACGAGGCGCTCCTGGCGGCCTGCCCGGTACGCATGCGACCGGTGCTGATGACGTCGGCGACCATCATCCTGGCCCTGCTGCCGGCTGCGACCGGGCTGGGTGCGGGAGCCAGCACCAACGGCCCCCTGGCCGTGGCAGTGATCGGCGGCCTGGTCAGTTCGACCCTGCTGACCCTGGTCGTGGTGCCGGCGCTTTATTCACTGGTCGAGCACCGGGCGGAGAAGCTGAATCACTGATGTGCGGCTTCTTGTCGCCCGCATGGCGGGCTCCCACGGTAGGAGCCCGCCATGCGGGTGATTCAATCTCTTACGATGTCGGTGATCGTGTAGGAGCCCGCCATGCGGGCGATCGTTCACCCCTCGGTTGTTACCCTGTACTCGATCCCCCTGGCCGCCAGCCCCTTGCGCATGAACGCCATGCAGGCCGGGTGCTTGCCCATGTACTCGGGGGGTGAAAGGCCTTTATAGCTGTAAATCCCTGCGGCGACCATGCGGGCTGCCAGCGTGGCCGTGTAACCGGTGGTCCGTGCCATCGAGGTCACCCCGGTTTCCGGGCAGAATTCGTCGTACATATCGATGGTGCGCCTCAGCTTGCGCCCGTCCTTCATGCCCTCGATGACGGATTGAAACACGGTGAAATCGCGGTCCTGCGGTTTCATCACCCAGTTGGGAAACAGCACCTGTGACGTCAGTTCCAGGGGGCTGACCCGCCTGCCGTCGACGTCGATGCTTTTTTCCCGCGAGAAAAAGCCCAGTTCCCTCAGCATCTTCATTTTTTCGGCGTGCCCGGGATAGCGCAGCGTTTTTTCCTTCATGTTCGGTGCGTCGATGGTCTTGCGAAGCGTTCTCAAACCATCGGTATTGAAGGCCTCGAGCGTTCCGGTTTCGGGAAAGGAAATGTATTCCGTGTCGGAAAGTGCAGGGCGGACGACCTCGCAACCGTTTTCGATAAAGCGGGCCGGCCGGGTGTACTCCTCGATCACGTCGATCGGTGAAAAAACGGCCTTGTATTCCGACGGCCATTCGCGGATTTTCGGCAGGCCGCCGACATAGGTGAGCACGCTGTGCACCGCGTCGAGTTCCATGGCTGCTTCCATGATCAGCGCGCTGCCCATGCCCGGGTAGACACCGCAATCCATGATCATGGTGACGCCGTTTTTCTTCGCGATCGGGTCCAGTGAAAACGGGTCTTCCTCGTAAAATGCGATGCAGACCGAGTTTTTGCCGGCCTCGATGATTGACTTCGCTGCGGCGTAACCCATATGGCCAGGCACCGCATTGATCACCAGGTCAAAAGGTTCGAGCAGTGCGGCCCGTTTCCCGGGGTCGGACAGGTCTTCACGAAGCACCTGCAATCCGGGGTGTTGTTTGGCGAGGGTGTCGAGTACACGCGCATCGCGGTCCGCCACGGCGACTTCAAACTGCTCCTCGCCGAGCAGGTCCACGGCCATGGGGCCTCCGACCCGCCCGGCGCCCAGAACAATAATTTTCATGGTGTCGATGCCCCGTTTGATTTCAGCTTGCTGGTTTCAGCCATGTTAACGCATGGCCCCGCATTTTCCCGCGGCGGTTCTGGACGTCGCTCCTGTGTCGTCGGATAATCCAGCGCAGTGAATGACCAGGGAGTGAAGCGAGCATGGCCAATGTACTCATCACCGGCGCCAACCGGGGAATCGGG
Organism: Lysobacterales bacterium; assembly: GCA_050114495.1. Classification (GTDB taxonomy): domain Bacteria; phylum Pseudomonadota; class Gammaproteobacteria; order Xanthomonadales; family SZUA-36; genus JABDPF01. The sequence goes on from JASFSI010000087.1 coordinate 2,880, forward strand.
CTGGAAGTCGCCAGCCGCCTGCAGCAGCGGGGCGATGCGGTCACGGTGCTCTGCAGGCGCTCTTCAAATGAACTGGAGACGCTGGGCGTTGAGATCATTGATGGGGTCGACGTATGCGACCCTGACGCCCTTGAAATGGCTGCCGGCAAGCTGAAAGGGCGTTCCATCGACTGGCTGATCAACAACGCCGGCATCCTGGAGCGGACGTCGCTCGACACGATGGACTTCGAGGCCATGGAGCGGCAGTTCCGCGTCAATGCACTGGGGCCTCTGCGGGTCACCGCCGCGCTGCTCGACACGCTGTCGTCCGGTTCCAGGGTCTTCATCGTGACCAGCAGGATGGGTTCCATCGAGGACAATACGTCCGGGGGCTCGTACGGTTATCGAATGTCCAAGGCGGCCGTCAACATGGCCGGCAAGAGCCTGAGTGTCGACCTGAAGGATGCCGGTATCGGCGTTTACCTGCTGCATCCCGGCTGGGTCGCTACCGACATGACGCAGGGTACGGGGATTGCGGTCGAGGAGTCAGCCGCCGGCCTGGTTCGAACCATGGACAGCCTCGATCTGGAACAAAGCGGTACGTTCTGGCACCAGGAGGGCTACGAACTACCGTGGTGATGCGCCCAGGTCGAGTTGTCCGGATTCACTGACACGGATGGACGGGTAGAAACCGCCCGGATCCAGTTTCGCGGTAAATTCATAGCGCAGGGCGCCCGATTCGGCGCGCATCAGGTCCCCGATCAGTCGTAAGCCGCTGAGCAGGTTCACGCTCGCCAGCAGCGTGATGTCCTGTTGCGAGTAGGCTTCGACGACCGGGTAGTCCTTGCCTACGCCTTTGACGACCTCGTGTCCTTCCAGCGCAATGGTGTAGACGATGCCCTGTATCGCCAGGTCGTTGCGGTTCGGGTTGATGATCCTCAGGCCGACTTCAAACGACGGTGTCATGCCTTCGGAGTTAATGGCCCGAAACGACGTCAGGGTGACGGTCGGTTCTTCGTAATCGGGGCTCATTGTCGCGCAGGCCTGCAGCAGCAGGGCCAGGCCGACGAGAGGAAGCAGTTTTATTTTCATCTGAAGCCGGGTCGTCGCAAGGTCAGTCGGCATACGAGTCTAGCAGGGTTGGCTGCGCTGGAGATTGCAATCCATCTGTCGGGGACCCATTTTTTATGCATGAACCCGGAATTGAAAACCGGCCTGATGATCGCTCTGGGGCTGCTTGGCGTGATCGTACTGATGGCATGGCTGGCCCGCTGGGCGCGCGGTGGCAGCAAGGCTGCGGTGCTTTCAGGCGCGCTGCTGTCGATGTTCGCGCCCGATCCGGAACTGGAAAAAAACCTGCGGCTGGCCGATGAAGCCCGGCAGGAGCAGCACGAAGAGGACGAGGAAGGGCAGGGCCGCGACTGAGCGGTGCTACTCGCGAAAGCGGGTAAATTCATCCAGTTCGTATTTTTCGATAACGGGAACGCTGGCGTCCTTGGCCGGGTGGCCGGTCACGATGATCATGTAGGCGCGCTCGTCCCGGGGGCGGTCGAGCAACTCGTTGAGGAAGCGCATCGGGCTCGGTGTGTGCGTCAGCGTGGCCAGGCCGGCCGTGTGCAATGCGGTCAGCAGGAAGCCGCAGGCCAGGCCCACCGATTCCGCCGTGTAGTAATTTTTCAGTTTGCGGCCGTCGTCCGCCCGGGTGAATTTTTTCAGAAATACGACGATCAGCCAGGGCGCGGTTTCAAGGAAGGGCTTGTTTTCATCGGTACCGAGGTGTTTCAGGGCATCGAGCCATTCCTGCGAAGCCCGGTGCGCGTAGAATTCACGCTCTTCCTCTTCAGCGGCTTCACGAATCCTGCGCTTGAGTTCCGGGTTGGACACCGCGACGAAATACCAGGGCTGCATATTGGCTCCGCTCGGAGCGGTTCCGGCCACGGCCAGGGCCTTTTCAATCACGCGCCGGTCAACCGGCCGGTCGGAAAATTCACGGACCGAGCGACGCGTTTTCATGCGGGCGTGGAACGCGGTCACTGCCTCGAGACCCGTGTCGCCCGGCCTGCTTTCCAGGGTAAGCGGCTCGAAGCCGGGCTTCAGGTTTTTTTCACGGTCAGTCAAGCTCGATCTCGATCTCGGTGGATTCGCTCAGCGTGAACTTCGCGTCGTCAAAGGTATTGCGTCCGAACAGCGGTTTCCGGGGGTTATTGGAGTACCCAAAACGCTCGCCGCCAAAGCCCAGGAAGCCGGTGTCCAGCTTGCTGTTGCCGTTGGCGTCGTGCACGACCACTACCGCGTACTCGCCTTCCGGCATCGCGGCGATTCTCACCGCGCATATGCCTTCCTCCGTCGGGCCGCAGGGGCGCTGGATGTACGGGTTTTTCAGGAAGTTTTCTTCTGAATCAAAAACGGAAATCTCGAGGCGGCCGGTCGGAGGCTCGGCGCCGCTGACATGGATGGTCAGCGTGGGCAGTTCCGCTGCCGCGATGGCCGGAAAAAAGGCAAGGGTGATTGCGAGCAGCTGGATTTTCAGCGTCTTCATGCGATGGTCTCCGTGAGTCGAGGGCGGCATTTTACCGCGAAAATGCCCTGGGTCTAAGTCGCGGTATTCGAGAATGGAGCCGGTCCGGGTAATTCGATCTGCGTGATTAGCGGTTGCGCGGCCAGCGGTTCCCGATAAACTTAGGGCATCGGGGCGGCGATGGTTATCGCCGCTCAAGCTTTAAGCAAAGAGAGGTTCATCATGAAACCGATTCGATTTTCCGTACTGACCGCGCTGCTGTTCCTGCTGACGCCGGTATCATCCTGGGCCGTCAATACGGTGCTCGCGAACGTCTTTGACGGCAGCGAGGCGAAAACCAGTCCGTTGCCGGGTTCCTGCGGAGGCGATCGCTTGCTGGCTTACCAGTCTTCCACGACGTTCCAGGTTTCGGCCACGGGCTCGTACCTGGTTGTGGACGCGTTCAACGTGAACGGCGTTGACGTCACGGCTTTGGTTTACCAGGGGGGGTTCGATCCGGCCAACCCGCTGAACAACCTGGTGACACCAGCTGGCGTCGACGGCTCTGAATTCGTCGACCTGACGGCCGGGGTGCCCTACACGCTGGTCGTTCAGCAGTGGTGTCAGAACTTTGTCGAGGGTGCCTGGTCGGTCACGTTCAGCGGGCCGGGCAGCGTCACATCGTCTGATACGCGAACGGTTCCGGCCTACACGGAAGGCGTGTTCAGCAGCGGCGATCCGGTCGCGGAAACCGAGTGCACCCTGCCGGGTGTGGGCAGTTACTACCAGGAGGAGGGGCCGGTCCAGGTCAGCACGGCCGGGACGTACTATTACACGGACATCTTCACGATCGACCTCGAAGTGGATATCTGCATGCTGGTTTACAGCGCTCCGTTCGATCCGGCCAACCCGCAAAACAACCTGGTCGGCAACGCCATGGACGACTACGGCAGCGTGGACCTCGCTGCCGGGCAGGACTATTACTTCGTGGTTCAGCCGCTGGGTTCTTCCGCGGAAGGCCTGTATTTCTATGTGCTTGCGCCGCCCGCGGATTTTCGCATCAGCAAGGCGCTGGCCGGCGGCTGGTTCAATGGCGCCACACCGGGACAGGGCCTGTTCTTCGATATCTACGACGACCGCAACCAGATGTTCGCCGGCTGGTACACCTTTGACCTCGCACGCCCGGTGGATGGCACCGCCCAGCTCGGCGAACCGGGGCACCGCTGGCTGACCGCGTTCGGCACCGTGGACGGTTCCGTGGCGAACCTGGACGTCTACCTGGCCGAGGGCGGCGTATTCGATGCTTCCGACCCGCCCGTCGAGCAGGACGTCGTGGGGTCCATGACGGTCGAGTTCACAGACTGCATGGCCGGCTCGGTAGACTACTCGCTGACCACGCCGGCGGTTTCGGGGCAGTTTGCACTTGAACCG
>JASFSI010000088.1:0-6707 GCA_050114495.1 Lysobacterales bacterium
CCTGGGAAGTGCTCTCGTGTAGTGCCGATACCGTGAAATCCAGGTCCATGTTGCAGGTTTGACCGCCCTGGCCCTCGAGGTACCGCATGCGCACCACGTTGCCGCCGACCACCGGGATTGCGATGATATTGTCGGATTCCGGAACGATGAACGCGGCATCGCCGTCCGGCGTCACACAATTGGTATCGGAAACACCGTGGTACACGACCGTGTGACCGACCGCCGTGCAATCAGCCAGTTCGCTCATCGGGCCGCCGCCGCAATCCATGCCGAAAGCGACGCCGCTTATGTCGATCCAGGGTGCAACCCTGAGCGTGCTGTCGGTGATTTTGCCCGCACCGATCTTCGTTTTCAGCGTAAGCCTGTCCCCTTCGAACACGGTGTCGGGTCCTTCCAGGCCGTAGAGGTCTACGTAGGCGTTGCAGGCCTCGGCCGACTGTGCGTTATTCGGGGCCATCAGCAACGTACCGAGGACCACCGTCAGCATGCTTTTCCAAATTGCGTAACGCATTTGCGTTCTCCTTGCTATACCCGCAAAAATCCCTAACGGGTGTTGGATTTTCAACACAACAAGACCGCTTCTCTTGGCTGCATCCGTGCCTGAGAAATCCCTTGACCGTTCCGGTATCGCTGCTCTTTTGCCCAATCGAGTCCCCGTCCAGGACGCCGGAATCGCGAAACGCAATGTCAGTCGGTGACTTGTATTCTCTCCTTTCTCTAAAAACTAACTTTTTCCCATACAAAAAACAGGGACGCGCTCCCGTGGAGCGAACGTCCCTGTCTTGGTAGTCATTTGTAGTCCCTTACGCTTGTTGGCGCGGGCCGATTTCCGTCCGACCGGGCACCAAAAGCATTGGAGTTTCCCCCTTTTGCGAGATCAATATAAGACATTTTTCAGTTAATAGCATGGTGAAACGTCCGTTTTCGACAAACGGGCGTTCCAGACCGCCAAACGGTAGCGTATTTGATGGTGACCCGCTTTCCCTTGCGGTATAAATAAGGTGCAGTTAACCCGGCTTTGGACAAAGCGGTCTAACTGCACCGGGGAGAGCCGGGGTTATCGGCGCAGGATGCGCCAGGGAGATACACTCCGGGCCGGTTGACGGCAAAGAAGCTGTCTGCCCCTACAACGCGTCACAGGGAGTGACGCCACGACAAGGACGTCATTAAGATGCAAGGACTGCACAGACGCGTGATACTCGCTGTTGCTGTGGCATTTACTGCCGCCAGCGCATCCGCACAATACACCGATGAACCGGATACCGCCCGGTACAGCCGCTCAATTCCCAATTTTGAATCGAGCGCCCGAAAATACGACCGCATCGCGAAGAGCGCGATGTTCAAACCCCTCGTCTACCACGTCGCTGATGCTGCTTACGTGAAACTGCATTTCAGCCGTCTACAGCTGCCGGAAGGCGTATACGTCGAGATCAGCAACCCCGATGGCACGGAAACCTGGCGCTACTCCAGCAACGATCGTGACCCGCACACCGTGGAAGCCTCCCGGGGCGATGATGGCATCGAATCTTTCTGGGCCATGTCCATCAGCGGCGATACCGCCATCGTACGACTGACTGGCCGGCTTTCACGTTTCGATCCCATGATTCACGGATTCGAAATCGATACAAAATTTGCCGATTTTCCCGAAGTTTCGGCCAGCGCCAACATTCTGAGAAGCAAGGAGCCACAAACCGCTATCGAGTCGACCTGCGGCGCCGACGAAATGTATGACGCCGTCTGCTGGGCCGACAGCTATCCTGACCACTTCGAACGCTCATCGCCGGTCGCTCTGCTCATCACTTCCACCGGCAAGAAGTGCACCGCCTGGCGCGTGGGTGGCGGCAACCGGATGTTTACCGCACGGCACTGCATCTCGAAGCAGTCCCAATTGGACGGCGCAGAAATCTGGTTCAACTACCAGTCAACGATGTGTGGTTCAGAAGACCCTGCGGAAACTGTAAAGGTCACGGGTGGTGACTTGCTGGTCGAAGATTACGGCCTGGACTTTGCTCTCTTCACCCTTGCCGACAAATCGAGCATCGTCCAGTTTGGCAACCTGGGTCTGGATCTACGTGATGGCAACGTAGGCGAAGAGATCTTCATTCCCCAGCATGGGCTTGGCAACCCAAAACAGATTGCGATCGAAAGCGACATGAATTCAGGCGGCCCCTGCCGAATCGATGATACATCTGTGGATGGCTACAGCATGGAATCCGACATCGGTTACATGTGCGACACCACGACCAGCAGTTCCGGCTCACCAGTCATTTCAGGAGAAACGGGTCGCGTCATCGCGCTCCATCACCTGGGCGGGTGCATGAATTCCGGCGCCAAAATGACACTCATCTGGCCGCTGGTTCAGGATTATTTCAGCAGCGTTCCGGAAGGCGACGCCAGCGGCAAATGGAAGAGCGCAAATGAGCTACCGAATGCCGAAATCTCGGTGACGTGCGATGGAATGAGCTGCGACTTCGATGGCTCGGACAGCAGCGACAGCGACGGTTCGATCGAGAGCTACGAATGGATGATCGACGAAGACATGTTCAGCGGCGCGACCCTGTCCGTCGAGTTCGACGAGTCCGGTGACCATGAGATCACGCTGGCCGTCACGGACGACGAAGGTGCGATCGACATCGCCGCAAAGACCATTACCCTGGCTGCACCCAATGAGGATCCTACCGCAAAATTCTCAACCTCCTGTATCGAGAACGACTGCAGTTTCAATGCATCGGGCAGTTCGGATCCCGACGGCGATATCGTCGAGTGGAACTGGTCCTTCGGTGACGGCGCAAAAGCCTCGGGCGAGTCCGTCGATCACGAATACGATGCCGAGGGCAGCTACAAGGTCACGCTGACCGTGCTTGACGACGGAGACGCCAGCGACGACGCCAGCTACACCGTTGCGGTCACCCTGCCCAACGACAAGCCCGAAGCCATGTTCTCCGTCTCCTGCAGCGAACTCACCTGCTCCCTGGACGCCGGCGCCAGCACTGATTCCGACGGTGAAATCGTCGAGTGGAACTGGGACCTGGGTGACGGCTCAACGGCATCCGGCGAAACGGTTCAGCACAGCTACGCGGAAGACGGCGACTACACGGTCGTTCTGAGCGTCATCGATGATGAACAGGCCAGCGATCAGTTTAACCGCGATGTGACGGTGACGAAGGCCGCGCCCAACGAGAAACCGCTGGCGTATTTCAGCCGTTCCTGCAATGAACTGTCCTGCAGTTTCGACGCCGGTTCCAGCGGTGATCCGGACGGCGAAATCGTCGACTGGGCCTGGAAATTCGGCGACGGCTCCACGGCCGCGGGCGAGTCGGTACAGCACACCTATTCCAAGGAAGGAAGTTATACCGTGGTACTGACCGTCACGGACGACAAACAGGCCAGCGATCAGTTCGACCGTGATGTCACGGTTTCGAAAACGCCGACCAACGAAAGGCCCGAGGCTGGATTCAGCCGTTCCTGCGATGACCTGTCCTGCAGCTTCGACGGCAGCCTGAGCAGCGATCCGGACGGCGAAATCGTCGAGTGGGCCTGGGACCTGGGCGACGGCAGCCAGGCCAGCGGACGTTCCATTGAACACAACTACGCGAAGGACGGCGACTACACGGTGCGCCTCGTGGTTACCGACGACCAAGGCCTGAGCGACAGTTACGAGCGCGAAGTCAGTGTCGAAACACAAGCCGCCGCACCCGTGGCTCGCTTCAGTGTTTCCTGCGAAGACCTGAGCTGCTCATTGGATGCCGGCGCCAGCACCGCCAGTGAACAGCCGGCGCCGAGCTACGACTGGTCGTTTGGCGATGGAACGACCGGAACGGGCGGCGCAGTCACGCACGAGTACGCGGAAGACGGTCTTTATACCGTCACGCTGAAGGTGACGGACGAAAACGGTTCCGCCACCACGCGGCGCACCGTTCATGTCAGCCATGACACGCCGCCGGAACTGACCCTGGCCGCCGCGCACAAAACATCCAAGGCCTTCCCGGTCATCGACCTGAGTTGGTCCGGCGCCGAGAGCGGGCTCGAACTCTACCGCAACGGCCAGTTGATCACCGCGGTTGCGGCCAGCGGCAGCTATTCCGACAAAGCACTCAAGGGCCACGGACCGACGGTCAGTTACACCATCTGCGAGATCGAGACGGGCCGCTGCTCCAACACGATCAAGCTGGAAATCGGCAAGATCTGATCTCCAAATCGAAAAGAAGGGGTCAAAAAAAACCGCGGCTTCGCGCCGCGGTTTTTTTATTTCATGCAGTCAGGGCAGCTCAACTACCCTGAGCCCGCTCTATCTCAGGCGAAACGACGCACGGCGATCACGCCCATGCCCAGCATGAGCAGCGAAAGCAGCGCCAGGCCGTACTGGCTGAGCGTCGGTATGCCTTCAAAGAAGACCGAGTTGTAAAGCGTGCAGGATGCGCCGCGTTCAACCGGCACTTCAGCGCAATCGCTGATGTCGGCTTCGACGTAATCCGGCAGATCCGGCTCGCTGACCGTGCAATACGAGGAACCGTCGGCAGCCGGGTACAGGCCGCTGATGAACTGGGTATCGTACTCGCCGTCAAAATCCAGCGTACCGGTGAGCGTCGGCAGCAATGTACCGCCGGCCGGCGAATCATAGACGTTGTAGCAGGTATAGTCAGCCTGGGCTACAAAATCGATATCCAGGGTCGAGTTGCTCGACACCAGCCATTCCTTATTGACCTCGATTCTCACTTCGTCGATGGAATTCGTGACATCACAGGTGAAAGCACCTCCGGTCAGGTCGTTGTAGTAGCAACCGTCCTCGTCGGCCGAGACGCTGCCAAAGATCGCGCCCGGCTCAAAGTCGGCCGTGTAGTCTGCCTCGTATCCCACCGGCACGGGCTCTTCCGAAACCGTGCAGTCGGTCGTGCCGGTAACGAAGTCCCTGACGACGAATTCGACCCATTCCTCGTCCCCAAGCGTAAAGCTTTGTTCGAGTGGCAGCCCGGAGTTGCAGCGGAGGAACACTTCCGTCTCGGCATCGCTGTCATCCGTGAAGTCCTTGGTCACGCGGAAGGAGGTGCGCAGCGTGGAGAGCGTAAAGCTCAGGGAACTGGAAGCCGAGGCGCCCTCGACACCGGGATACGGCGTAAAGGGATCAGGACCGGTGCAAAGCGTCTGCGTCTCGGCCCAACCTCCCGTCTCGAAAATATCCTCATTGCCCGGAGCCACACCCTGGACCTCGATATCGAAGGTCACGGTGCAGTTGTCCCCTGAGGCAATTCGAAGGGTGTCGGTCGGAACGAATCTGAAGGTAACACCGTCTCCGACCGGCGACACAGTGAAATCGGTACCGCAAGTCCCGCCAAAGCCGGTGCTGTCGGGATCAATTATTACCGTATTTCCAGCGGCCGCGCAGGAGAAGAAATCTCCACCATCGCAATCGGGCTTGAAATCGAATTCCTGAATTTCGAGAAATCCGGGAGTCGTTAAACCGCCGCCATCGGTCTCTTGAACGGTAGTCGCTTCCAGCACCATTTCAATCGTGATCGCTTCATCAATGTAGTAAGGTCCGCCACCCACGGTATCCATGGTCAGGTTGGAACTGCAGCTGTAAAACTGCGCGAAAGCCTGGCCCGGCAGGGCCAGAACGAGCATCACGACCCCCAGCCCGGACAGGCGCGATTTGAATATTGACAACATAGTGGAGCGCTCCATGGGTTTCTCCTTTCCCTTTTTAATTTCGGCTTTTGCAGAATAACTGCCGGGCCGTTCGGTTGCCGCCGGGCGTAAAAATAGGTTGTTGTTGGTCTGGGGTGCATGTCGCGCGGCCTTCGATCAGTGACGCGCGCACGACCCGGCGTCAGCTGCACCCCTGCGAAGAATACTATTCTTTTCAAAAAAAATCTTGGTTTTATTGACACTGATTTACAAAAAGCTCAATACCCCCGTTCGATATCGACGACCGAGTACAGCGCCTCGCCGGCCACGTAGCGGCGCAGATTTTCCCGCACCAGGAGCATCAGCCGCTGCCGCGCGCGGTCGGAGCGGGCGGCCGTGTGCGGCGTGATCAGTACCCGCGGCATGGCCCACAGGGGATGGCCTTCGGGCAGCGGTTCGGGATCCGTGACATCGAGGCCCGCTCCCGCGATTTCACCCGCCTCCAGCGCGGCGACCAGGGCATCCGTATCGGTGCTGGCGCCCCGCCCTACCGTGATGAAAAAGGCCGTGGGTTTCATCGCCTTGAAAAACGCGGCATCGAACATGCCGCGGGTCTGCTCGGTCAGCGGCACCGTGTTGATGACCACGTCGGCCCGTGACGCCAGCGCATTGACCTCGTTCGCCAGGCCGACGTACTCGATGAAGTCCGGGCCTTCACGCCGGCTGCCGCGCGTGGCGATCACGCGCATGCCCAGTCCGTGCGCCTTTTGCGCCGCGCGCATCCCGATACCGCCCAGGCCGACGACAAGCACGGTGCGCCCGTCCAGTTCCATGAAATCGCCGGATTCCAGCCCGACATTGCGCTTCCATTCGCCTTTCAGCTGGTTGGCATGATAAAGATCGATACCGCGGGCCAGCGCCAGCATCAGCGCAATCGCGTGGTCGCCCAGCGCCGGGGAAGCCAGTTTCTGGCCATTGGTCACGACCCGCTTGCCGTCCTGCATACGCGGATTGGAGACGCAATATTCGACTCCCGAGGAGTACAGCTGCACCCAGTGCAGTTTCTCGGCGGGCGCCAGCAA
>JASFSI010000089.1:0-6637 GCA_050114495.1 Lysobacterales bacterium
CTCCTGACGACAACGCATGATGGAAGCGCCGATTTCGTCGTCTTCGTTGAACGGGCGCTGAAGGGCGGGCTGAGCGTCATCATGGTGATCATCGGCTGGGACACGGTCAAGCATGCCTGGCAATTGATTCGGCGCTCGTCTTGAGCAGGGATGTGAACGCGGACCTGGAATTGGCGCGCCCAATTTGGCACTGCTTTGTACCGCAGCCGGAACGCGCCGCCGTTTTTGCGTACAATCAAGACGCGCACACACGAAGCAGGGTGCAATGGTGACTGATTCAAGCCCTCCAGATACCGGGCAGAAGCCTTTGGAAAATGCAGAACAGTATGATTCGGCGCTGCCGCCGCTGCAGTCCGACAAGAAGCTGCTGCGCAAGGTCCTGATCTACCATTTTTCCCTTGCGGTGCTGCTGGTCGGCATGGCCGTCTTGATTCCGGGCTTCATCGACATACTTCCCGTCGGCGGTGTAACCGAGCTGGTCGAGCGCACGGACGAGCACGGATTGCCGCTGGGCGACGTGCCTGATGCGCGCGAAGCGCCGCCGCCCGTGGTGGACTCCGAAATCATCAATACGGTCATCAAGACCACCGTCCGTTTTGACCGCCTGGGACAAGGAAGGCAGCTGGCCATCGTCCTGCTGGGCGTGTGGCTGCTGGTACTGCCGGTTTCATGGGTCCACAAGGGCATTCACCGCGCCAGCGCCCACGATCATTCGCTGGACGAGACCACGCTGATCCTGCCGGGGGTCGTTGCGTCCATTGTCATGGTCGTACAGCACAGCCTGGCGCTGGCATTCAGCCTGGCAGGTATCGTGGCCGGTGTGCAGTTCCGGCGCGCGCTGCAGGATACCTTTGACGCCCTTTTCATCCTGGTCGCGATCGGGACCGGCATTTCCGCCGGCGTCGCGGCGCTGGAAATCGCGGCCGTACTGACGGTGTTTTTCTGTTACGCGACGCTTTACGTGTACTACGTGGGTGACGGACTGGAATCCCACCACGAGGCGCACCGCAAGGCGGTCAAGCGTGCGCGCAAGCTCGCCATCGAGGAACAACAGAACCAGCCCGAGGACGTCTGATCACTCAAGTGCCGCAAGCAGTGTCTTGAACTGCATTTCTGAAATTCGCTTGCCATGCGTCACCAGTTTCGACCAGGGCAGGCAGCGCGGTGCAGGGTCATACACCACGCCATAACGTCCGGGGATAAGGGCTGCCGGTTTACCCTGCCATTGGTAGTGATCTGCAGTTAAAGGGAGCCGGTCGGGATCCGGCAGTTCCATGGCCATGGCACACGCTCCTTTCGAGGTTCGAGCCAAAGAATACTGCGCCATTGTTTCTTTTTGATTTCAGTGCAGGTTGAATGGACACCGGCCAGATTTGTCACGTCATTTTCATAAGCCGCTGATATTCTGAATCGTTAATAATCAGAAATTAATTCCGAATGAACAGGCGTGAATCTTCTTACCTGCGCTGGATACCGCTGCTGCTGTTTTTGCTGGCATTGTTGGGTCTGGTTTACGACGAACGATTGCTTGGTTCGCTGGGCGAGTCCATCGCGGATCGAGCACTCTTCTTCTGGCGCCCCTCGCTGGCCACGCTGGCCTGGATTTTCGGCGCCGTGGTATTCAACCAGATTTCGCGCTGGTTGCTGTTTGACAAGTTGATGGCCCGAGCGATTGGCGGACCGGTGCCAGGTGTCCTGAAAGAGATAGCGGCAGCGCTCGTCTACCTGGTTACCATCACCTGTATCGTCGGTCTCGTATTTGATCGAAGCATTACAGGGTTCCTTGCCGCGCTGGGGGCTGGCGGCGTTGTCGTTGGTTTCGCGCTCAGGGGTCTGTTTGCAGATGTATTTACTGGTCTGGCGATCAATATTGATCGGACGTTCGTGATCGGGGACTGGGTTCAGATCAATGAGGGCGGCGCGGAGCCGCTGGTTGCACAGATTCGAGAGATCGGTTGGCGTTGCACCTGCCTTACGACAGAGGAGCAGACCACCGTGGTCGTGCCAAACAGCATGTTGGGGATGGAGCGTGTCATTAATATTTCGCAGCCTATCGAGCCGACGCGCTTCGAACTGGATATCACGGTTGAGTACTCGGTTTCGCCTCGGCACGTAAAACGCGTGCTACTGAGTGCTCTCGAGGGGCTGGTCAACGTGAAAGGCTTTGACCCGACGCACAGGCCCGCCGTTCTCCTGGGCGATGCCGGCAGTCTTGGGGTGGAGTACATCCTCCGATACTGGATTTTGCCATGGGACCCCATTTCACCCACATCGGCCCGGGACAAGGTGCTTTCCACGGTGCTGCATGACCTCCACGTGGCCGGTATCGCACCGGCTTACCCAAAGACCGATGTTTTTCACGCCAAGATGCCGGAACGGCAGGTAATAGGACAAGGCCTGGATTCCGAGCTTACGCGGCTCTCCCAGGTCGACCTGTTCGAGTCGCTCTCGCAGGACGAGCTGAAGCGTATTTCCGACGCGCTCGAACGACGTGTCATCCCCCCGAAAGAAGTGCTGATTCGCCAGGGTGAAGACGGTGATTCGCTGTTTGCAGTAATCGAGGGATTGCTGCAGGTTGAAGTCGAGGACGAAAATGGTGTGCAGTTGGTCGCCCTGGTTCATCCGGGTGAGTACATCGGTGAGATGTCGTTGCTGACCGGTGACAAGCGGGCCGCTACGGTTCGAAGTGTCACTGAGTCAGTTGTTTTCGAGATCGGAAATCAGCCGATCGTGGAATGCATGCGCGAGCGTCCCGAATTGGCTGAGCAGCTTTCACGCAAATTGGCCTACCGGCAAGCCAGCACGCAGAAAGTACTTGACAGTGTCGTCGAGAGAGAACGTGAAGCCGAGCTGGAGAACTTTGCCAGCCAACTGCTTGGCCGCATGCGTGCCTACCTGTTTTCTGGCCGGGCGAGCGCCCCCGATTAGCGGCTCGCACTGCGTCACGTTCCTGTCAATGAATCTTCACACAACTGCAATCAAAAAATAACCACCTTGTAACCAATGCGCCCTATCCTGCGGAAAAACATGGAGGGTGCGTCATGACGGGTCACGTTCAAGGCGAGCGCAAAGATGACGGATACATTACAAAAATCAGGCACAACCAGGACGTCAGCTCCATATTCATTTCAGATGTACACCTGGGCTTTGCCGGCTGCAGTGCGGAATACGTGCTCGATTTCCTGGAGAACGTGAAGTGCAGGAACCTCTATCTTGTAGGTGACATCATCGATTTCTGGAGCCTGCGGCGCAAACGCTACTGGCCTGAGACGCATACCAAAGTGCTGAAAAAGATACTGGAAATGGCCCAGAGCGGGACGCGTGTGGTCATGGTGCCGGGTAACCACGATGAAACGTTGCGCAAGTACAATGGTCTCAATATCGGTGCGATCGAGGTAAATGATTTCCTCGTTCACGAAACGCCGGACGGCCGTCGTTTGCTCGTGCTCCACGGCGACCAATTCGACAGCGCGGTGCGCTGCTCCCCGCTCCTTGCGATGATCGGGGCGAGCCTTTACGACGTGCTGCTGCAGTTGAACGTACTGATCAATGCCGTACGCCGAAAAATGGGCAAGGAGTACTGGTCGCTTGCGACGTACCTCAAAAACAAGGTCAAGAATGCCGTTCGGTATATAGAACGTTTCGAGGCGGCCGTCGCCAGGGCGGCCCGTCGGGAAGGTGTGGACGGTGTCATATGCGGGCACATTCACCGGGCCGAGATTCGTCGAATGGAGAACATCACCTACATGAACTGCGGAGACTGGGTCGAGAGCTGCACGGCCCTGGTTGAACATCATGACGGTCGCATCGAACTGCTGCAGTGGCGCGAGGATGCGACCTGTCTCAAAGAGCGTTACATACCCTCCGGCAGAACGTATTCGGCCCCGGATCTGGCCGCATGAAACTCGCGATCGTAACCGACGCCTGGAAACCCCAGGTGAACGGCGTAGTCACCACCATGAGCAACACCTCGGAGCATCTGAAACAGATGGGCCACGAGGTCGTCATGGTGACTCCGGAAAACCACCGCTCGATTCCGATCCCGGGTTACAACGAGATCCGTGTATCGGTTTTTCCGCGTAAAAAAGTGTTCAAGCGGCTCGACGATGAGCAGCCCGACACCGTGCATATCGCAACCGAGGGGCCGCTGGGAGCGGCCGCCCGGGCCTGGTGCCTGGAGAACACGTTTCCGTTCGCCACGTCCTACCACACGCAATTTCCCGAGTACATCCGCATGCGTGCACCGGTGCCGACGTCGCTTTCCTATGCCTGGTTGCGGCGTTTTCACCGACCGGCACACATCACCCTGGTGCGTTCCAGGACGCAGAAAGAGCATCTCGAAGCGCGCGGGTTCAGCGATCTGCGCGTATGGCCGGGCGCTGTCGACACCGAGCTGTTTCGTCCCCGGGGCAAGGAGGCGCTCGACCTGCCGCGGCCGATTTCCATGTACATGGGTCGGGTGGCGGTCGAAAAGGGCCTGGATTCCTACCTGCAGCTGAAACTTCCGGGCTCGAAAGTCGTGATTGGCGGCGGTCCGGACCTTGAAAAACTGAAAGCCGCCTATCCGGACGCCCATTTTCTCGGACCCAGGTTCGGCGAAGAGCTGGCTCGGCTGGTCTCCGCGGCTGATGTTTTCGTTTTTCCCAGCCGAACCGATACGCTGGGGCTCGTCATGCTGGAAGCCATGGCCTGCGGTGTGCCGGTTGCCGCGTTTCCGGTGCCCGGTCCGCTCGACGTGATTCGGGACGGCAGCACCGGGGCGATGGATGAAGACCTGGAAACGGCTTTTTACCGGGCCCTTGCCATGGATCCCGAGGCCTGCATCGAGTTTGCTGAGAATCACAGCTGGAAACGCTCGACCCAGCGCTTCCTATCGTCCCAGATTTCTGTCGATCCGGGTGGCCCAGCAGCCCGAACGGCTGACGAAACAGCCTGACGATCAAACGCCGTTGCGTTTTTCCAGAAAGTGCCGAATCAGGGACTGCGTTGAACTGTCGTGATCGCCGATGTCCCCCGTTTCCAGTTCCGGAAGGATGGTCCTGGCCAGCACCTTGCCGAGTTCCACGCCCCACTGATCGTAACTGTTGATGTTCCAGATGACGCCCTGGACAAATATCTTGTGCTCGTAAAGCGCGATCAGCGAGCCCAGCGTGCGCGGCGTCAGCCTGTCGATCAGGAGGGTGTTGCTGGGCTTGTTGCCCTCGAAGGTCTTGTGCGGCCTCAGCCGTTCGATCTGCTCGTCGGGCATGCCGGCTTCGCGCATCTGGGCTTCTGCCCTTGAGCCGCGCAGGCCGAAAGCCAGGGCCTCGGTCTGTGCGAAGAAGTTGGCCATCAGCTTGAGGTGATGGTCGCCGACCGGGTTCAGCGTTTCGACGAAACCGATGAAATCGGCGGGCACCAGTTTCGTGCCCTGGTGAAGCAATTGGTAAAAAGCATGCTGGCCGTTGGTGCCGGGCTCGCCCCAGATCACCGGCCCGGTCTGGTAGTCCACCCGGTTGCCGTCGGCATCGATGGTTTTGCCGTTGCTTTCCATGTCTCCCTGCTGAAAATACGCGGCGAAGCGATGCAGGTACTGGTCGTAAGGAAGCAGGGCGTAGGTTTCGGCGCCGAAAAAGTTGTTGTACCAGACCCCCAGCAGGGCGAGCGTCATGGGCAGGTTCTGCCCGGGCTCACTTTCCAGGAAGTGGCGGTCCATCAGCCACGCGCCTTCCAGCAGTTCCTCGAAACGCTCGAAGCCGACATGCAGGGCGATGGACAGGCCGATCGCCGACCACAGTGAATACCGGCCGCCGACGAAATCCCAGAATTCAAACATGTTGTCCGTGTCGATGCCGAACTCGGCAACGGCCGAGGCGTTCGTCGACAGTGCAGCAAAATGCTTTCCGACGGCAGCGTCACCGAGTTTTTCGACCAGCCAGTTTCGCGCCGTGCCGGCATTGCTCATGGTTTCCTGGGTCGTAAACGTCTTGGACGCTACCAGGAACAGGGTCGTTTCCGGGGTCAACTGCTTGAGGGTCTCGACGATATCGGTGCCGTCGACGTTGGAAACGAAGTGCACATCGGGACCGTCTGCATAGTGTTTCAGTGCCTCGCAGACCATGACCGGACCGAGGTCCGAACCGCCGATACCGATGTTGACGACGTCGGTGATCGTTTTGTCCGTGGCGCCCCGCCACTCGCCGCCGCGCACGGATTCCGTGAAACGCTTCATTTTCTGCAGAACGTGGTTGATGGCCGGCATAACGTCCTGCCCGTCCACCAGGATGGGCTCG
Source organism: Lysobacterales bacterium (assembly GCA_050114495.1). Taxonomy (GTDB): domain Bacteria; phylum Pseudomonadota; class Gammaproteobacteria; order Xanthomonadales; family SZUA-36; genus JABDPF01. Next base: position 6,273 of record JASFSI010000089.1, read on the forward strand.
TTCGAGCGGTTGCGCAGCGCCACGTGAAGAACGGCGCGGTTTTCCGTCCAGTTGATTTTTTCGCCCGAGAACATCGCCACCGCTTTTTCACGAACGCCTGCCGCGGCGGCGAGGTCGTTCAGCAGTTTCATCGTGCCCTCGCTCGCAATGTTCTTGGAATAGTCGAGCAGCATGCCGAGTTCGCGGTTGTCGATCGACATGTTTTCAAAGCGCCTGGTGTCCTTGAACAGATCCCGCAGGTGGCTTCCTTTCATGGTTTCGGCATGCGCTTCGAGCGCCTGCCATTCGGGTGACCGGGTCAGTTGGCTCACGGCTTTACCTTTGTGCGTGTTGAGCAGAAAAAGCATTGTACCGGAGCACCGCTC